>DATDKB010000200.1:0-2278 GCA_036520255.1 Rubrobacter sp.
CGAAGAGCTCTCCCGCGTGCACGAACGCCTGGCGTCGTCTGGCGCCCCGCCGGAGGCCGGCGGAGAAACCCGGTAGTGCGCCTGCAGGCGTTCCTGGCCCGGGCCGGCGCGGCCCCCTCCCGCCGCAAGGCCGAAGCCCCGATACGCGCGGGTCGCGTAGCGGTGAACGGCGAGACGGCAACCCTCAGCGCGACCGTAAAGCCTGAAGACGAGGTCTCGCTCGACGGTATCCCGGTCCATCTGCCCGACGCCCGGGTCTACCTCGCCCTGAACAAGCCCGCAGGCGTTTTGACGACGATGAAGGACGAGCGCGGTCGCAAAACCGTGGCCGACCTGATGCCCGAGGTGCCCGGCCTCGTCCCCGCGGGCCGCCTCGACAGGGATACGACCGGCCTGCTCGTCCTCACCAACGACGGCGACCTCGCCCACCGCATCACCCACCCCTCCTCGGAGATCGAAAAACAGTACCACCTTACCCTCGAAAACCCGGTCCCCGATGAGGCCATCGCCGCCCTGGCAGCAGGCCCAACCCTCAAAGACGGCAAGCTCCACCCTCCCGAACTGTCCAACCTCAGCCGTACCGCCCGCACCACGACCCTCGACCTGACTATCCACGAGGGACGTAACCGCATAATACGTAGGGCCTGCGTGGCCGTTGGGCTGCGTCTCGTCTCACTGTGCAGGGTCCGAGTGGGGCCAGTCAACCTCGGCCGCCTCCCCGAGGGCGAATACCGTGAGCTCAAGCCGGAAGAACTGGAGGTCCTGCTGTGACCCGCGTCATCGGCGTGCCTGGCCGAGATTTTTCTGTCGAAGACGTCCGGGGCACTTTCCCCGAAGAACTAGAGATCACACCTCTCGACAAGCCCCCAGACGCGACCGTCCGCGTCCCCGGCTCCAAGAGCGTGACCAACCGCGCCCTGCTCGTCGCAGCCCTCGCCGAAGGTCCATCTGGGATAAAGAACCCCCTCTTCTCGGACGACTCTTTCTGGCTGATGGACGCGCTGGTCCGGCTCGGCATCGGCCTCACCGCCGACCGCGACGGGGGAGAGGTACGCGTGGACGGGCACGGAGGTGAGTTCCCCGCCTCCGACCTGGACATTTTCGTGGGCAACGCGGGCACCGTAGCCCGCTTCCTGCCGCCCGCCCTCGCCCTGGGCCGCGGGCCGTACACCGTAGACGGCGTTCCAAGGATGCGCGAGCGGCCCGTCTCAGACCTGGTAGCCGGCATGCGTCAACTCGGGGCAGCAGTCGAGTACGCTGGCGAGAGCGGAAGGTTCCCGCTGAAAATACCGGGCGGCGGCATCAAGGGCGGGGAGGCGCGCATATCGGGGACCAAGAGCAGCCAGTTCGCGAGTGGCCTCTTGATGGCTGCGCCCTACGCAGACGCCCCCGTCGCCCTGCGCGTCGGCGGCAGAAAACAGTGGCCCTACATCGGCATCACCGTAGCCGTAATGCGGTCTTTCGGCGCAAACGTCAGGGAAGCGCAGGACCTCTTCTCGGTCCAACCCGCCGCCTACAACCCCCTCGACTACGAGATAGAGCCCGACGCCTCGGCGGCCTCCTACTTTATGGCGGCGGCGGCCGTCACCGGCGGGCGCGTAAAGATCCTCGCCCTAGGCTCCGCCTCGCCACAAGGCGATCTCCGCTTCGCCGAAGTCCTGCAAGACATGGGCTGCGAGGTCGAACTCACCCCCAACTCCATCGAAGTACGCGGCCCACACCGCCTTCGCGGCGTCGACGTCGACATGAACGCCTTCTCGGACACCATGATGACCCTGGCCGCTATAGCACCCTTCGCCGAAGGCCCCACAACCGTAAGAAACGTCGCCCACACCCGTCTGCAGGAAACCGACCGCCTCTCTGCCGTCGCCACCGAACTAGACCGCCTCGGCATCCCAACCCACCAGACTTCTTCATCTATCTGCATAATACCACGAACACCCAAGCCTACGGTCGTACAGACGTACGGCGACCACAGGATGGCGATGGCTTTTGCGGTGACGGGGCTTGTGGTGCCTGGGATAAAGATCCATGACCCTGGATGCGTGACCAAGACGTTCCCGGACTTTTTCCGGCGGCTGGGGGATTTGCGGTAGGGCGCCGGCTTTCGGCTATACTGCCTGTACCGATGGGAGGGATCCTCGTAACCATAGACGGGCCCGCCGGGAGCGGGAAGAGCTCGGTCGCGCGGGCCCTGGCCGGGCGCCTCGGTGTAGTGAACCTCAACACGGGCGCCGCCTACAGGGCGGTGGCCCTCCTGGCCTTGCAAGAAAGCGCG
>DATDKB010000201.1:0-5693 GCA_036520255.1 Rubrobacter sp.
AGCGTCCGCCCCGGCGGTATCACGAGCTTGACTTCGACTTGGCTATCGGTTCTGGTTTCCGTGTGGCCTCCCTTCCGTCGGCGCTTGCCAGCACGCTCCGACTTCGTCTGAGCTCGTCAGCATTTCAGATTCTCGGCGCGTGACGTTGGCGTCGGTGCGTGATTCTGTGCTGTCAATGCGCCGTCGACTTTGCTCCATCGTGCAGAGTGATCGCCTGTTCCTGATGCCTGAAACCTGATGCCTTATGTTCATTGCAACCTGTTTCGGACCAGGGCGGAGAGCTGGCGTCCTTCGGCGCGGCCTTCTGAAAGCTCCATGGCGCGGCCCATGACGGACCCCATGTCCCGCATGCTCGCTGCCCCTGTGTCGTTTATGGCCGTGTCGACGATCTCTTCCAGTTCCGCTGGCGAGAGGGGTTGCGGTAGGTAAGAGCGGACGATTTCTGCCTCCGCTGACTCGGAGGCAGCCTGCTCTTCGCGTCCTGCCCGGCGGAATGCTTCGGCGGACTCGTCGCGCTGCTTGAGCTGGCGCCTGAGGATGGTTTGCTCCTCCTGCTCGGTTAGCGGCCTACCCGCCTCAATCTCGGCGTTTTTTAGCGCGGCGCCAAGCATCCTCAACGCGCCGACACGGGTCTTGTCGCGCCGCTTCATGGCGGCTTTGGTGTCGTCCTGGATCCTTGCCCCCACGCTCACGGCATCCCCAGCTTCCTGCCGCCCATGACGTGCAGGTGGAGGTGGAAGACCTCCTGCCCCGCATCGCGCCCGTTGTTGACCCTGACGGCGTACCCGCCTTCCGTGACGCCGGCTTCCTCGGCGACGGCGCTGGACACCTCGAAGAGGCGTTTGACCACCCCGTCGGAGAGCTCCCCTATCTCTTCCAGGTTAGCGACGTGCTGCCTGGGGATGACGAGGAGGTGGACCGGCGCCTTGCTGTTTGTGTCTCGGAAGGCCAGCACATCGCCCTCGTCATGTACAACCTCGGCGTCTATCTCACCACTAGCTATTTTACAGAATATGCAATCAGGCTCGCTCACAACTTCTCCTCTAACGCTTGATCCTATTCTCTAGCGCGGCCAATGCCCGCGCCACCGCGACGATGCCGGCTGTCTCACTGCGAAGCCTGTACGGGCCGAGCCTACGGGAGGCGATGCCTGTCTCCTCCGCAGCCCGTAGCTCGCCCTCGCTCCACCCTCCCTCGGGACCCACGAAGAGGCTCGCCGAGGACCCGACAATGGATTCGACGGGTTCTAGACCAGGGGCGTTGTGCAGAAGCACACCAGCGGCCCCCACCCGCGAGACGGCGTCAGAGAACCATACGGGCTCAGCAACCTCAGGCACGCGCAGCCTGAGCGACTGCCGTGCCGCGGCCTCGGCCACCCGCCGCCAGCGGCCTACCTTACCCTCGCGCGGGTTCACGACGCCGCGCTCGGTCAGAAGAGGGACGATGCTCGTGGCCCCCACCTCGGTAGCCTTCTCGACCACGAGGTCCATCCTTCCACCTTTTGGCACCGACTGATACAGCGATACCTCAGCGTCCAGACAATCCGGCCCCGCGAGTTCCTCGAGAACGACAGCTTCTCCCCCACCGCGCAATTCGGCGAAGAAGAGCCGTCCTGCGCCATCTACGACCTCGACCTGGTCCCCACTCCGGCCACGCAGGACCTTGAGAACGTGGTGGGCCTCACCAGCAGGCAGTTCGAGCATCCCGCCGGTTTCCGGTACGGAGTCGACGAAGATTCGGGTTATGGGTGCGCTCGTGACGAAGCCCCCTACCTGAAGACTCCCCTGAGGCGGTCGAAGAACGAGCCCCCGCCGCCGTTGTAAGTCTCATCGCCGCTGACGGTCTCGAACCTCTCCAGCAACTCCCGCTGCTCCGAGGAGAGGCGGGTCGGGATCATAACGTCGACGACGATCTTGAGGTCCCCGCGCCCGCGCCGCCTGAGACGCGGCATGCCGTCGCCCCTGAGCGTGAGCGTCGCGCCGGGCTGGGTGCCCGGCTCCAGCCTTACGGCTTTCGACCCATCCAGGGTCGGCACGTCTACCTCGGCCCCCAGCGTCGCATCGACGAAGCTGACCCTCATGTGGTGGACGAGATCCTCTCCATCGCGCAACAACTCGGGGTCTTCCTTAACCTTCATCCTGACGTACAGATCTCCGGGCGGTGCGCCCGGGTCTCCCGCGTGCCCCCCACCGGAGACCCGCAGGCTCATCCCGCTCTCGATACCTTCAGGGACCCTCAGGTGGTGGGTCTTGATCTCGCTAACCCTTCCGCTGCCACGGCAATTATCGCACGCGACGTCGATGACACGTCCGCGGCCGCCGCACGTCGAGCATCTTCCTGTGGTCACCATTTGCCCGAGGATGCTCTCCCGAACTGTCCTCACAGAACCGGCGCCCCCGCAGGTGGGGCATGTGTGCGACTCCGTTCCCCCCACCCCGTCGCAGACGTTGCAGTTGCTGACCACCTGGACGTGGACCTCGCGGGCCACGCCGAACGCGGCCTCCCGCAACGAAACCTCTACCTCAACCTCAGCGTCACTTCCACGGGCCGGTCCCTGCGTCGCGGACGTCCCGAAGAACGAGCCGCCGCCGAAGCGGTTGCCGAAGAAGGCTTCGAAGATGTCCTCGAAGCCGCCGAAAGGTTCTCCGCCGCCCGGGTAGCCGGCTCCGCCGCCACGCGGGACCTGATGGCCGTAGGTATCGTAGGCGTGCCTGGCTTCAGGGTTCGAGAGGATTTCGTAGGCTTCGGTAAGTTCCTTGAAGCGTTCCTCGGCCTCTTGGTCGCCTGGGTTCGCGTCCGGGTGGTGGGTGCGGGCCAGGCGACGGTAGGACTTTTTGATCTCCGCCTCCGAAGCCTCCCTGGACACGCCCAATACTTCGTAGTAATCTCGCTTGGTCGCCAATTAGAACCGGGCGTCCAGGCAGTTTGTCAGGGCCTCGGCGGCGGAGCGGACGGTCGTTATTGCCGCGTCGTAGTCCATGCGCTTCGGGCCGATCAGGCTCACCACGCCGTAGGGCCTCTCGCGGCGGCTGTAGGCCGAGGCTACGACGCTCGTACCCGTCAGGTTCAGAAAACCGCTCTCCGTGCCGATTGAGACGACGACCCCGCTGCTAGAGACGGAGCGCCTCAGGGCGTCGCCCATCAGGCGAAGCAACCACCGCCGGCGTTCGAACACCTCGATCACGGCCGTGAGGCTGCCGGGGTCGAGATCGTCCAGACGACTCAGGAGCGCCGAGGTGCCCTGGATAAACACGCCCCGCTCGGAAGCCCGTCCCAGGGCGCCGACGGCTTCCAGAACGACCCCGACGGTCATAGGATCGTGGTCCGAGAGCGCCGTGCGCGCCGCGAGCCCGAGCTCCAGGTCGGTGCCGAGGGGACGTCCCCCGAGCCAGGAGTTGAGGGCGGCGAAGATGCCCTGCAGTTCCTCGTCTTCCACCGGGATGGGCAGTGAGATCGCGGCGCTCGACGAGGCGCCGCTCTCCATAGACACCACGAGCAGAAGCCTGCCGTCGCCGAGCGGCAGGTAGTCCACGCGGGAGAGAGACTCGCCGAGCACGCTAGGCCCGGCTACGACCGCCAGCAGGCGGGTAACCTCGCTCATCCCCTCAGAGACGCCGTGCAGCAGCTCGTCCACGTTGCCGTAGCTTTCGAGCGCGGCGAACGCCGTCTCATCCTTCGGGTTCTCCTCCATCAAGACATCTACGTAGTAACGGTAGCCTCTATCTGTCGGCACCCGCCCGGCAGACGTGTGTGGATGGCCCAGCAGGCCGAGCGACTCCAGGTGGGCCAACTCGGCCCGTATCGTAGAGCTGCTCGCGTCCACCTCGTCGGACAAAGCATGGCTGCCCACGGGGGCGCCTGTGGAGATGTAGATCTCCAACGTCTTTAGCAGCAGCTCGCGCTGCCTCTCCGAAAGCTCTAAGTTCATCATATCGCGGGTGATTTTATCATGAGCACGCTACGCCCTTGCGGGCTACACTTGTCAGCCCGCTGCCTTCGGCAGTTTGTCAGCACGCTCCGGCTTCGCCCGCTAGATACGTAGGGCGGCGAGGAAGGCTTCCTGGGGTATCTCTACGCTGCCGACCTGCTTCATACGGCGTTTGCCTTTTTTCTGTTGTTCGAGGAGCTTGCGTTTGCGGGTGATGTCGCCGCCGTAGCATTTGGCCGTTACGTCCTTGCGGTAGGCGCGGACGGTCTCGCGGGCGATGACACGTTTGCCCATCGTGGCCTGTATGGGGACCTCGAACTGCTGGCGGGGGATCAGTTCCTTGAGTTTTTCGACCAACGCCCGACCGCGGTAGTAGGCCTTGTCGCGGTGGACGATTATGGAGAGCGCGTCAACGGTGTCGCCGGAGACGAGCACCTCGACCTTGACGAGGTCGGACGGCTCGTAGCCGACTGGCTCGTAGTCGTAGGAGGCGTAGCCTTTCGTGCGGCTTTTGAGGGCGTCGAAGAAGTCGGTGATGATCTCGGCGAGGGGTAGATCGTAGGTTAGCTGCACCCGCCGGGTCGAGATGTACTCCATGCCGACGGAGACGCCGCGCTTTTCATGGCAGAGGCCCATTACCGCGCCGACGTATTCTTTGGGGCAAATGACGGTCGCGCGCACGATGGGCTCCCTGATCTCGTCGAAGATCTCTGGTAGCTCGCTCGGGTTGGTGACCTCGATCACGTCCCCGTCCACCGCGACCTCGTACTTGACGCTCGGGGAGGAGGCGATGAGGTCGAGGTCAAACTCGCGCTCGAGGCGCTCCTGGATGATCTCCATGTGTAAAAGCCCAAGGAAACCGCAACGGAACCCGAAACCCATCCTGCTGTTCTCCGGCTCAAAAAAGAGGGAATCGTCGTTCAGCTGCAGCTTGGAGAGGGCGTCCCTTAGCCTTTCGAAGTCGTCGCCCTCCGTCGGGTAGAGGCCTGAGAAGACAGTCGGCAGCGTCTTCCCATAACCGGGCAGAGGCTCCGAGGCCGGCTCTTCGGCCCGCGTCACCGTGTCGCCGACGCGCAGGGCTTCGATGTCTTTAAGGCCGGCGATGACGTAACCTACCTCGCCCGGGCCGAGGACTGGGAGCGCCGTGGGCTTCGGGGAGTAGCAGCCGACTTCGAGCAGCTCGAATTGCTCGTCACTACCCATCGCCCTGACCTTGTCGCCCTTCTTGAGTTCACCGTCGAAGAGGCGGGCCAGGGAGATAACGCCGCGGTAAGGGTCGTAGAGGGAGTCGAAGATGAGGGCCCGCGTCTCCTCGTGCTCGGTCTGTGGCGCGGGGATGCGGTCCACGATGGCGTCGAGGACTCCCGTCACGTTCTCGCCGGTCTTGGCGGAGATCTTGATGATCTCCCCTTCTTCTACGCCGAGGAGTTCGACTAGCTCTTCCGTCACAGACTCAACGTCAGCGATGGGTAGGTCTATCTTGTTGAGAATGGGGATGATCTCGAGGTCGTGCTCCATCGCGAGGTAGAGGTTGGCGAGGGTCTGGGCCTGGATGCCCTGGCTGGCATCGACGATCAGGAGCGCTCCCTCGCAGGCGGCGATGGCGCGCGAGACCTCGTAGGCAAAGTCGACATGTCCTGGGGTGTCTATAAGGTTAAGGTTCCACTGGCCGTCGTGCCTGTTGTAGAGGACGCGGACGGCCTGGGCCTTGATCGTTATCCCCCGCTCGCGCTCGAGGTCCATGGTATCCAGGATCTGGTCCATT
>DATDKB010000202.1:0-3964 GCA_036520255.1 Rubrobacter sp.
GCCCTGGCAAGGAAAGGAACGTAGCCGTGAGCAAGACGATACCCGCGTCCGCAGCGATGGCATCCGAAGAGTCGGTCCTCTGGCTCGCCCAAGGGAGTGAAGGGCGTAAGATTCCTTTGAGATCCGAAGACGCGCGCGCCGGCAAACGGGTGATGGTCAGAGAGGACCATCGAACGGCGAGCCTGCGGGGCCAGGAGGGCACGATCGTCAAGAGATGGGGCACCCCAGCCACGCCGCCCTCGATGTCCTGCTCGATGAGGGCCATTGGCAACTGTTCTGGTACTACGAGTTGGACCTACACGGACGCCACCGAACCGCCGTCGACGCGGTAGTTGGACCCGTTGATAAAAGTCGCCTTCTCGGAGGCCAGGAACGCCACGAGCGGGCCGACCTCGTCGATGCGGCCGGGGCGCCCGAGCTCGATGTGCGGCCGGTTGTTTTTCAGGAACTGCCCGACGGCGTCTTCCGTGGAGATCCCCTGCTGCTCCGCGGCCTGTTCCATCATAGATCTCACGAGCGGGGTCTCGATAAAGGCCGGGCTCACCGTATTGACGAGGATGCCGTCAGCGGCGTACTGCTTGGAGAGGGCCTTGGAGAAGTTGTCCAGGGCGCCCTTGGATGCGCTGTAGGAGATCATATCCGGGTAAGGTTGCGTCCCGTTCTCGGAAGAGATGTTGATGATCCGTCCCCATCCCTGCTCCTGCATGCGGGGAACGACCCGCTTTACCAGGTCCACCGCCGCAAACAGGTTGAGCTCGAAGAGGCTCCGCCACGCGTCGAGCGACGTGTCTTCAAGTGTTCCTCCATCGCCCACGGTCCCGGCGTTGTTGACCAGGATGTCGATGGTGCCAAACCCATCCACGGCCTCGTCCACCAGCCGCCGGCGGTCAGCGCTGTCCGTCAGGTCTGCCACGACTGCCAGCACGCGGGCACCGTTTGCGCCGGCCGCTTCGATCTCCCCGGCCGCTTGCCGCACCTCTTCCTCGTCGCGGGAGCAGATACAGACGTGGCATCCCTCTGCGACCAGAGCGTCAGCGACGCCACGCCCCACCCCCTTGCTCCCGCCCGTTACCAGCGCTACTGTACCTTCGAGTGCCAGATCCACGCTCGACTCCTTCCGACGAGGGTCTCTTTTGACGCACTCGCTATTGTTGCACCCGAACCCCTCCTTGAAACTCCGTAGTACCTTTATGGCTGGAGATGACGGGTAGAAGATCATGGACGACGGGCGCCGGGTGGTCGGCACTCGGCGTCGGGGCTGCTTTGGCAGGGCTTATCGCCCAAAGCGTCGGCCTGCCCGCGGGATGGCTGGTAGGCCCTATGCTCATCGCGCTAGCCGTGGCGCTCCTCTGGAAGAGCCACCCGACGGTGCCCCAGTGGGGACGGGTAGCGTCGCTCGCGGTCGTGGGCGGCGTGCTCGCCTCAGCCTTCAGGCCTTCTGTCGTGCCTTTGATCTCCCGCCACTGGCTGCCCGTGGCCCTCGTGGTCTGCGGCACCCTGCTCCTGAGCCTTGGGACAGGACTCGTGCTCTCGGTCCTGGCCCGCCTCGACAGGAAGACGGCCGCCCTCGGAACGCTCCCAGGCGCCGCCTCCGGAATGATCGCCATGAGCGACCCTTTAGGCGCCGACGCGCGCCTCGTGGCCCTGATGCAGTACACGCGCGTGGTCGTGGTCGTCGTCTCTGCCACGCTGGTCGGCCGCTTCGGGCTGGTGCCTGGGACGGAGTCCCCGCCGGCCTCGGGCCAGGGTCTGCAGACGGCCCCGGTAGGCACGGACCTCCTCGTCCAGAGCCCCTTGACGATCTACGTTCTTACCGCCCTGGTTGTCGCGCTCGGCGCCTGGGCCGGCACGCGATTCAAGCTGCCCGCGGGGGCGCTACTCGGGCCGCTGGTCCTGGGGATCTTCCTCGAAGAACTCGGCGTGATGCACCTCGCGTGGCCACAGGGCGTGCCTCAGGCAGCCTACCTCGTCCTCGGCCTCTGGGTGGGCCTGCTCTTCGACGGTGATTCCGTGAAGAGGGCCGGAAGGTTGTTGCCGGTGGTGCTCCTCTCGGCCTTGGGGCTGGTGGTCGCGTGCGCCGCCCTCGGGTGGGCGCTCAGCGCGCTCACGGGCATCGACGGGATCACGGCCTACCTGGCAACCACGCCAGGCGGGATAGACTCGGTCGCCATCGTTGCCCTCGGAAGCGGCGCCGACGCACCGCTCGTACTCGCGGTCCAGATGCTGCGCCTCCTCGCCGTGATCCTGGCAGGCTCCTTCCTCGGGTGGCTGTGGTCGGATACTCGGCACGAGGAGAAATCCTGAAGCCTGATGCTTAGATCTGCGCAGCAAACCGTCCCCAAAGATGCTACAAACTGGTGCGTTGTTTTTCGGGACGGAGGTCGACGAGGATTCTCACCTCGCCTCCCCGACATCTGGAAGGTTCATTTTTGGGCACGAACCGGGCAGGCGCCACGAATAGGTTGGCCTTCGACCTCGGTGCCTTCGACCTCGACGGGACCGTGCTGCGGCGGAACCTGAGGATCACACGGGAGACCATCACCGCCCTGCAGCGTCTCCGCGACAGGGGGATGCGTCTCGTCGTGGCCACGGGCAGACGCTTCGAGGACGCCGGGGAGTACGCGCAGAGGCTCGGGTTCTCCGACCGGGACCCGGTGATCTGCTACGGCGGTTCGATGGTGAGGAGGATCAACGGCGAAACCCTGCTGCACCGCACGCTGCCCAGGAATCTAGGGGTGGAGGTACTCGAATGGGCCGCACAGCGCGATCTCCACGCCCGCGTCTTCGTGGACGGAGGCATCGTCACCTCGCCCAATACCCCCGCAGCGCTTGAACACCTGCGAAGCTACGGGGAGCCCGACCTCTCCGCGGTGGAGTCCCCGGCGGAATGGCTCAGGGACGGCGGGGAAGAGCCGACGAAGCTCGTGATCGTGGACTACCCCGACGACATCGGAGGCTGGCTCGAAGAAGCCCGTTGCGCCTTCGCAGGAAGACTTTTCATCACCCGCAGCCTGCCGCACTACGTGGAGATCGGCGGCCTCGAAGGCACGAAGTCCGAAGCCCTGCAGTTCCTGTGCAAACGGTGGGGGATAGAGCAGGATCGCGTCCTCGCCTTCGGCGACGCTGACAACGATATAGACATGCTCCGTTTCGCCGGGCGCGGCGTCGCGGTCGGGGGCATGACCGGCGAGGTCCGCGAGGCGGCGGACGAGGTCGTGCCCGGTGTGGACGAGGACGGGGTCGCCCGCTACGTCAACAGATTACTGGAGGGATCATAGATGCCCGAGATGCCAGAGGTGACGGTCATCTCTGAGGACGTGGCCGCCCTTGCCCTTGGACGCGAGATCCTCAAGGCCGCCGTCTTCAGGCCCGACGTAACCAACGTCGAACCCGAAGAGTTCGAAAAGCGGCTCGTCGGAAAGACGCTGCGGGACACCGGACGGCGGGGCAAGATAATCGTCCTCGACTTCGGTGACGTGGTCGGCCTCGTGCACCTGGTCATCTCAGGAAGGGTACTTCGCCTGCCCGAGTGGCGAGAACCCGACAGGATGAACACGGCGGTACTAGAGTTCGGGGGCGAAGGCGAACCCGTGGTGCTCGCCTTCACGCGGCTCTGGCTCGGCTACTTCGACCTCTATGAGCCCGGGGAGGAAGAAAACCACCCCCTCATCTCACGCCTCGGTCCCGACCCCTTCTCAGACGATTTTACGGTGGAGTACCTGATCTCAGCCCTCAGCCGCAAGGCGAACATAAAGGGTTTGCTCCTCGACCAGTCGGTCGTTGCCGGCCTCGGCAACATCTACGTGGACGAAGTCCTCTTCGTCGCCGGCGTCAACCCAACGCGTAAAGCCAACACCCTTACCGACGAGGAGACCGAGAAGATCCACACCGCCACCCGCGACATCCTACACCGCGCCATCGAAGCGCGCGGCACCACCTTCGACTCCTACCACGACGCCTTCGG
>DATDKB010000203.1:0-4820 GCA_036520255.1 Rubrobacter sp.
CCAGGACGCGGCCGAGAGGGGTACGGGTGCTAAACAGACAGCGGAGCAGAAGACGCGGGATAAGAACTCCGGGTCGAAAGTAGCGAAGGCTTCCAACTCCTCGAAGGATGGGCGCGCCGGCGCTTCCTCGTACACCGGCTCCGTCAGCGCCATCGGCGACTCGGTGATGCTGGGCGCCGTACCGAGCCTGCAGAAGGACGTAAAGGGGCTCTCGGTCGTCGACGCCGAGGTTGGGTTGCAGGTCTACGACGCGGTCGGCATCCTCAAGTCCCGCCGCGCATCGGGGCAACTGGGGAGCCTCGTGGTCGTCCACCTCGGCAACAACGGCACCTTCACCAAACAGGAGTTCAACCAGATCATGCGCATACTCTCCGGCGTCGACAAGGTCGTCTTCGTCAACCTCAGGGTCCCCCGCTCCTGGGAGGAGCCGAACAACGAGGTGATCTCCGAAGGCGTCGAGAGATACCCGAACGCCGTGATGGTCGACTGGCACTCGGCGAGCGTAAACCACCCCGAATACTTCTACAGGGACGGCTACCACCTCAAGCCCAGAGCCCAGAAGATCTACGCCGACCTGATCTCTTCGCACCTGGACGACTAGTAGATCGCTGCCGCGGTTCTGGCGGTTCGCGAACCGTCCCTACAGTAAAACCGCCCTCAGAAGCCTTCCTTCTCCCCGACGCGTCGCTCTAGCTCGCCGACGCGTTCCTCCAACTCCGCGATGCGCCGGTTCTTCTCTTGACACTTCTCCCGCCAGCGGTCCCTGATCCTACGCTCGAACGCCACCGAGGTTTTGAGAACCTGTCGGTACTCGGCCCCGACCCTGGCGCGCTCTTCCTCGATCCGACGCTCTACGTCCTCCATATGCCACCAGTGTAACCGTCGGGCAAAGGAAAACCGGGGCCACCAAGCCCCGGTTCGTCACGACGGATCGTGGACGTCCGTCAGCCCTCTGAGGTCCCGTTGCTCGAGTCCTCGTCGCTGGCCTCGATCTGGATGCGCCTCGGCTCCTGCACGGCCGCCGCGCCGGAGACCCTGACCTCCAGCACGCCGCCGTCGAAGCGGGCGCTGATGCTGCTCTCGTCCACGCCCTGCGGCAACGTCATGCTCCTGCGGAAAGAGCCGTAGCGCCGCTCCCTCACGTAGTAGCCGGAACCCTCGCGCTGCTGCTCGGCCCTGCGCTCCCCGGAGATGGTGAGAACTCCGTTGTGCAACGTGATGTCCACGTCGTCAGGCTTCACACCCGGCAACTCGGCCCTGACGACGATGTCGCCGTCCTCTTGCAACGCATCCAGCGCCGGGGCCCACCTGGTCGGCGCCTCCCCCTGCTGTCTCCCGCTCCTGCGGGCGGCGTCCCCGAACACTTCGTCGAACATCCTGTTCATCTCACCCTGCATGTCGTAGAAACCGCGGAAAGGACTCAAAGCCATCTTTTCTACCTCCTTGCTCTCTCCGGCCCCTCCACAGGAGCCATCTCTCCCGACTGCACAGCCATTATATCCTTTCAGGACAGTTTGTAAACAGTTTTGGAACAGTTTTTTGTGTTTATCTACAGTTTTTCTTCACGATATGGTAAGGTGGGTTCGATCTCGGAGGAAGAGGAATTACGTGGACAAGAGCATTGAAAGAAGAAATCTGATCGTGTCGAGGGAGTCGCGGATGTGGACGCAGGTGCGGCTCGCCGAGGAGGCCGGGATAAGCCCGACGACCGTTTCCGGCATCGAGAACGGCAGGATCTCGCGTCCACACTTCGGCACGGTGCGCAAGCTTGCCGTGGCCCTCGGGTTGGAGCCGGAGGATTTGTTGCCACGTCCGGGCGGGCGGCGAGGTGGTGTTCCGGCGAGGCTCTCGCTGGAGTGGTCGATGGCCTCGGACGACGAGGAGTTCGAGGATGAGTTGGAGGCCGCTTCCATCGAGGGGCTCTCCTCGCTCTCCGAGAGGCTCGACGAGGAAGAATCGCGCTTACGCAGGCTCTACGGGGAGGCCAGGGGAGATCGGCAGCGACGGCTGATAAAGGCCATGATCCGGCAGGTCGCGGCCAACTCGGGCTCGGTCGAAGCCTCCATCATGGCCCACCCGGACAAAGAAAGCGAGGGTCGAGACGCAGAGTAGCCTCGTCAGGTGGTCTCTGCGGCGAGCTCCGAGAGCTTGGCCGTAGGACTTATTATGTCGGGGTCCGTAACCACGTCGAGCAGGCTCACGGCGTCGGAGGCTGATGCGGCCTGGAGGGCGGGCATGAGTTCGTCGGGATCGCGCACGGTGTAGCCTTCGGCACCGAGGCTCCTGGCGTAACCGGCGAGGTCGACCTCCCCTATCTCGATGCCGGCGGTGCGGCCAAGGTCCCGTTTCTGGTGCATGGCTATGGTGCCCTGCAGCCCGTTGCGGAACACGATTACGGTTATGGGAGCGCCGTACCTGACCGCCGTCTCCATCTCCTGGCCCGTCATCAGGAAGCCGCCGTCGCCGCAGCACGCCACGACGGTCCTGTCGGGTGCCGCGAGCTTCGCCGCCACCGCGGCGGGGACGCCGTAGCCCATCGCGCCGTTCGTCGAGGCCAGTTGCGTGTCGGGGTGGTTGTAGCGCCAGTAGCGGTGGATGAAAACCGAAAAATTCCCGGCATCGTTGGTAAGCAGAGCGTCCCCGGGCAGGGTCTCCAACATGGCGTCGACCACCTGCGAGGGATCGATTCCCTCCGGGGAGCGGGCCGGGGGTATGGTGCTGGAGTCGAGGTAGACTCCGTGGGCTCCGGTCCAATCCCGCGACGGCGTCCCAGAAGGGGCCTGCGCGGTAAACGCGGTCAGGGTGGCCCGGGCGTCGGAGACCATGCCGATCTCGACCGGGACCGTCGCCCCCACCTCGTCGGGGTCTGCGTCTACCTGGATCACGGCCTGGTTTTCGCGCGGGAGCGAGTAGCTCTGGGTCGTCACCTCGCTCAACCGGCAGCCGACGACCAGGACGAGGTCCGCCTCCTGCAAAGCCTTCAAAGTCTCAGGCGGCGTGCCTAGCGTGAGGTGTCCCAGGTAGTTCGGATGCTCGTTGGGGAAGACGTCCTGCCTGCGAAACGAAGCGTAGACGCCCGCTCCCCACGCCTCCGCAAAGGAGATCAAAGCCTCCCGTGCGCGACGTGCCCCGCCGCCGGCTATGACGATGGGACGGCGCGCGGCGGCGAGCCTGCGGACGACTACTCGGACCTGCTCCGGCTCAGGGCCAGCAACGGGCGAGGTCTGGACTCTGGCTTCGGGGTCTGCGCCGACCTCTTCGTCTAACACGTCGGCCGGCAGGGCCAGCATTACGGGACCCGGTCGGCCCGAGGTTGCGATCCTCAGGCCCCTCGCGACGAACTCGGCGAGTCGGTCGGCGCGGTTTACCGTTGCGGACCACTTCGTGATCGGGGCGTAGAACGCGGGAAGGTCGACCTCCTGGAAGGCCTCCCTGCCGAGAAAGTCGGTCTCCACCTGTCCCAGCAAGACGAGCATCGGCGACGAGTCCTGCATCGCGGTGTGGACCCCGATCGAGAGGTTGGACGCGCCCACGCCCCGCGTCGCCATCGCCACGGCGGGCATACCGGTCAGCTTGGCGTCCGCCTCCGCCATAAAAGAGGCGCCTGACTCGTGGCGGGTCGAGATCAGGGCCAGTTCCGGATGCCGCTCGGCCGCGTCCAAGATCTCGAGAAAGCTCTCCCCGGGCACGGTGTACAGGCGCCTGATCCCGGCCCGCGCCAGCACCTCGGTCGCGACAAAACCCGCCTTGCTCGTACCACTATCCGCCATCTGCCCTCCGAACGATACTGGCCCATCTGGGCCGTCTTCCCGACACCCCGTACATCCTACACGTTTGCCCCTCTGGGGGTCGCGGAAGACCAAGCCACGGCATATAGTGTGTCGGACGAGGAGGAGGTTCTGATGGGTTCGGACGTGATGGTTGTGGGATGCGGTGTGATCGGGCTGACGGCTGCGATCTCCCTGCGGGAGGCGGGCCTGAACGCCAACATCGTGGCTGCCGAGTTGCCGGAAACCACGACCTCCAGCGTGGCGGCGGCGATCTGGTACCCGTACAAGGCCTACCCAGAGGACCGCGTGCTCCTCTGGGGACGCACGACGTACGAGGTATTCGAGGAGCTCTCTGAAATCCCAGAGACCGGCGTCCTCATGCGCGAGGGCCTGGAGATCTGGCACGAGCCGGCCCCCGACCCCTGGTGGGCTGACGCGGTGCCTAAAGTCCGTCGCTGCCGCGAAGACGAGCTACCACCGGGCTACCGCGACGGCCACGCCTTCACCGCACCCGTGGTCGAGATGCCGGTGTACCTGCCATACCTGATGGACCGCTTCGCCGCCTCCGGGGGAAGCGTGCAAGGGCGCACCCTCTCCTCGCTCGACGAGGTGGTCGGTGAGGCCCAGGTGGTCGTCAACTGCGGCGGGCTGGGGGCCCGAGATCTCGTAAACGACGCTTCCATGCAGCCGATTAGGGGCCAGATCGTCCGCGTCCGCAACCCCGGCCTGGAGCGTTTCGTCCTCGACGAAGAGAACCCACAAGGGGTCACCTACATAGTCCCCCGCTCTCACGACTGCATCCTCGGCGGAACCGCCGACGAGGGAGAATGGGACCTCGAGCCCGACCCCGAAACCGCGGAAGGCATCCTAAGCCGCTGCACGCGATTGGAGCCGCAACTGGAGGACGTCGAAGTACTCGAACACAAAACAGGACTCAGGCCTGGCCGCGCAGCCGTACGCCTCGAACGGCAAGAAGGCCCGAACGGCGTTCCCCTCATCCACAACTACGGCCACGGCGGATCTGGCATCACCCTCTCCTGGGGCTGCGCC
>DATDKB010000204.1:0-12376 GCA_036520255.1 Rubrobacter sp.
GCTCGCTACCGTGACGGGAGCGCCGGTCATGGGCGGAGACCACAGGGCGCGGAACGAAGCCCTGACCTCCTCTATCGGCAGACGCCACTGCGGCGCCAGGGTGTTGGCCAGCTTGTCGTCGATCAACTCTCTGAGCGCCGGATGCAGGGTCATCGTGCACGGATCTTCGCGCAATACGCGCCAGGGCGCAAGACTTTGCAAGCTATGCCGTCCGGCGTGTCGTACCGGGCCCTGGTCAACGCCAATAGCATGAAGGAAGCCGGTTTCGCCCGCGGCACCCTGCCGTTCTGGTGGATTCCCGCTCCCCGCTTTCACGGGGACAAGCTTCGCGGGAATGACGTATGTGAGGATCTCGGTACGTGTCCCCGGCCCGACGCGGTCCCGTTCAGTACGACCCGGTATGAACGCCCGAAAACGAGTTATTCGAACAAGAACGAGGCCCGGTCGTCACACGGCCGGGCCTCCGTTTCCGTAAGCGTTCGTTTCGTCTACAGGGTCTGGGCGGTTGGACGCAGGATTATTTCGTTGGTATCAACGTCCTTCGGCTGCTCGATGGCGTAGGCGATGGCGCGGGCGACCGCGTCGGCGTCGATGGCCAGATCTGTGATCGCGCTGGCGTTCTGCGCCGTCTCCTCGTGGGTGATCTTGCTCGTCAGCTCGCTTTCGACCGCACCGGGCGAGATGGTGGTCGTCCGGATCTCGTCGCCAGCTTCTTGCCTGAGGCCCTCGGAGATGGCCCACACGGCGAACTTAGTCCCTGCGTATACCGCGGAACCCTCTTGAACGACGTGCCCGGCGACCGAAGAGAGGTTGATGATCTGTCCGTCGTGCTGCTCCCTCATCCTGGGCAGCGCGGCGGCGATGCCGTACAGGACGCCTTTGATGTTGACATCCACCATCTGCTCCCACTCGTCCACCTTAAGAGCATCGAGCGGCGAGAGTGGCATCAGGCCGGCGTTGTTGACCAGCACGTCTATCCGGCCGAACTCATCGACCGCTCCTGCGACCAGGTTCTCCACCTGATCCCGGTCCGTAACGTCGGTGACCCTGTAGGCCGCCTCGCCGCCACCGTCCTTTATCTCCGAGACGATCCTTTTGAGGTTCTCCTCGCGCCGCGCGCCGAGCATCACCTTTGCCCCACGCTCAGCGAGAAGCTTCGCGGTTGCCTCACCGAGGCCGCTGCTCCCGCCGGTTACGACTACTACCTTGCCCTGTACATCGGTCATTTCAGTCAACTTCCGAAACCTTTCCAGTACGGACCGTACAGACTCGCTTCCAAAGAAACGTCGTCAGGGTTTAAGTACCTCCCGCCGACAAACACAAAATACCCAGCCGGCAATACGGCAAAATGGATAAGCAAGTGATAGATGAGAACGGTTTCACCAGACGCGCAGCGTCATCCCAACGCAACGGCTGGAACTACTTACGCATCCCAGGCTCGAGGACCTTCTTGCGCAGACGGATGTTCTTGGGCGTGATCTCTACCAGCTCGTCTTCGCCGATGTATTCGAGCGCGTCTTCCAGGGTTAGCTTGCGCACTGGCGTGAGGTTCAGGGCGTCGTCGGCGCCTGAGGAGCGGACGTTGGTGAGCTTCTTGTTTTTGCAGACGTTGACGTTGAGATCGTTGTCGCGGTTGTTCTCGCCGACGACCATGCCGACGTAGACCTCGGTGGCTGGCGTGATGAAGAACTCGCCGCGATCCTGGAGCTTCCAGATGGAGTACGCGAAGGCGCTACCTGCCTCACTCGCCACGAGGCTGCCGCTCTGGCGGGTTTTGAGGTCGCCGGCCCAAGGCGCGTAGCCGTCGAAGACGTGGCTCATTGTGCCTTCGCCCTGCGTCATGGAAAGGAACTGGGTGCGGAAGCCGAAGAGGGCACGGGCGGGGATCTTGAACTCTACCCGGCTGCGCGAGCCCTGCGGCTCCACGTCGATGAGCTGGCCCTTGCGCCCGGTTAGTACCCCGATGACCGTCGAGACGAACCGCTCCGGAACGTCGATGAGGAGGTGCTCGAAGGGCTCGTATTTTTTGCCTTCGACCTCACGCACGATAACTCGCGGCGCGCCGACCTGGACCTCGTACCCCTCGCGGCGCATGGTCTCCAGCAGAATCGACAGGTGCAACTCGCCCCGCCCAGAAACCTCGAACTCGTCGGGACGAAGTTCCTCGACGCGCAACGATACGTTGGTCTGGATCTCTCGCTCTAAACGGTCCCTAAGATGGCGGCTCGTTACGTACCTGCCTTCCTTACCGGCGAATGGTGAGGTGCTCGGGCCGAACATCATGCTGACCGTCGGCTCATCTACCGTGATCGTTGGCAGCGCCTCGGGGTCGGCGAGGTCCGCGATCGTCTCCCCGATCTGGGCGTCCTCGATGCCGGAGAGGGCCACGATGTCGCCGGCGCCGACCTCTTCGGTTTCGATGCGCTGCAACCCGAGGTGCGTGAAGGGCTGGACGACGCGTGTCTTCGTCATCGTGCCGTCCTTGTGGATCAGGTTCACGAACTCGCCACGCCTGACCTCGCCCCGCCTCACGCGCCCTACCACGATGCGCCCGAGGTACTCGGAGTAGTCCAGGTTGGTAACGAGCATCTGGAAGGGAGCCGCGAGGTCGACCTCGGGGGCGGGAATCTCTTCCAGCACGGTCTCGAAGAGCTCCCTCATGTCGTCCCGCGGATCGTCTAGATCTCTGAACGCCCTTCCCTCGCGGGCCACGCTGTAGAGGATGGGGAAGTCGAGTTGCTCGTTGGAGGCGCCGAGATCGGCCATCAGGTCGAAGGTGAGGTCGACGACCTCGTCGGGGCGCGCGTCCGCACGGTCGACCTTGTTGACGACCACGATGGGCTTGAGGCTTAATTCGATGGCCTTGCGCAGCACGAAGCGCGTCTGGGGCATCGGGCCCTCGGCGGCGTCAACGAGGAGAAGGCATCCGTCGACCATGCCGAGGACGCGTTCGACCTCGCCGCCGAAGTCCGTGTGGCCTGGAGTGTCGAGGATGTTGATCTTGACGCCCCCGTACTCCACGGCTGTGTTCTTTGCGAGTATGGTTATGCCCCGCTCCCTCTCCAGGATGTTGCTGTCCATGGCGCGCTCGGAGATCTGCTGCCCGTGCCCGAGTTCCAGGGTCTGCCGGAGCAGGCCGTCCACGAGGGTGGTCTTGCCGTGGTCGACATGCGAGATGATGGCGATGTTGCGGTATTCCACGTGTTCTCCTGACGCGCTTCTCTCACCGCGCCGCAGGTGGGAGATAAGAGCAACGAAAAAGGCCACGCACGGCGGGCCCCTGAACCGAGAGTTTACCGCACAAAGGGCACTGTATCGAACGGGAGAGGGCCCCCGGAGTTGCCGTTGGGGATGCTCGATAATCCCGGCTGAAGCGGCCCGCCCTTTCGCCGAGAAACGGCTGCTATCGCCAGGCTTCGGTCTTATTCGAGGACAAACCACCGTTAGCAAGCAGCAACGCACCGGGCCGGAATAGAAACCACCATGACCCGGTAGGAAAGTACCGCTTGTGATCAGCCCCGAGGCGCCCAGGGTCTAGTGCGCTTTTCGGAATGCTCCAGAGCAGGTGGGGAAGTCTTCAGTAGTCCAGCCCCCCCGAGGCCCCCAGCAGCTCGTCGGCCGAGACCTTCGAAACGTGCGCGGCCGGACGGGAGAGGTAGAGATCGGCGTGGTACCAGCCCGTCTCCTCCTTGCCCGCGGGGTCTATGCCAGCGGCGGAGAGCTGGCGCAGGACGTGCTCGCGTTCGCCGGCGTCCTCGAAGCGCCTTTGCGCGAAGGTGCGGGTGGAAAGCTTTTCGGTCACGAGGCCGTGCTCGGAGAGCACCGTGGCGATGTGGGTGTAGTCCACGAAGCGCACGGCGAAGGCGGCGACCCACGGCGCATTTTCGGCATCCGGATCGTTTCGCGCAACGCAGTAAAGAGCGCGGTCGAAGGTGCGCTGCCAGATGTAACCGACGCCGCCGGTGACCGTTACGAGTCTGGCGCCCCGCGCAGACCGGCGGAGGTCCCGCGTCGGCTCGTCCTGCTCCAGGTTTTCGCCGGTCCCCGCGTCGAGGAGACCGGTTCGGAGCGCGTAGGAGACGGCGTTCGCCGCTGCGTCGGTGCCGACGATCTCCGGCGGCGTCGCCTTCAGGCGGCCCGCGTAGAAATCGATGTCGGCGGCTGCCAACTCCTCGCAAGAGAGGTCCCTCAGGTCCTTGGACCCATACCGTGCGTAGAGGTCGTCAAGGGTGAGATCGCACTTGAGCAGGGCGGCGTTCACGCCGTAGGAGCAGCAGAGGTCGAGGATCCTGGGAGCGACTTCGTCGTCCCGCCTCATCGACCGCAGCAGCGACGAGAAGACGTGGCTCCCGTGCTCGGGCGCCCGGTAGTCGAGGGTGCCGAGGGTCATGAAGTAGCCCCTCGGGTCCGGCAGGTCGTAGACGTGGTCGAAGTTCGCCTTGCCCTTCTCGTTGTGATCCGCGTAAGGATTCGACACCGCTTTTGATCCTCCTTTGATGCGACCCGCTCGCGTTCGATGACGGTGCCACGGATCATACTACGCACCCCGGGCTACGAACGGGGCTCCCGCCGAGGGCTGTTCGGGCAGGGATCTTCCGGTAAACTCGGGCTCCATGTTTGCCGCAGTATCTGACCTCGGAAGTATCGCCACGTGTCGAATGGTGCTGGTCTAGTGCGATGCGGGTAGGGCGGTTCTCCAGCATAAAGCATGTGGAAAAGGGTGCGTGGCGAGCGTTGGAGCCGCCAGACTTTCCCTTCTTCGACTTCGAGTTTCTGCTCGCGCTGGAGCGGTCGCGCAGCGTCGGCCGCAGGAGCGGTTGGTCACCCGTCTACCTGGTTTGTGAAGACCGGGGACGCATCCTCGGCGCGATGCCCCTGTATATCAAGACGGACTCTTACGGCGAGTACGTATTCGACTGGGCCTGGGCGAACGCGTACCACGAGCACGGGCTCTCTTACTATCCGAAGCTCGTCTCCGCCGTGCCTTTCACGCCGGCTACCGGTCCGAAGCTCCTCGTGCGGCATGACGCCGACCGCGCGGCGGTGACGCACGCCCTGCTCGACGCGGCGCGTGAGCTCGGCGATGAGTACCGCGTCAGCTCGTCGCACGCGCTCTTCTTGCCTGAGGATGAGCTTGGCGTGTTCGAGGCTCACGGCTTCGCGGTCAGGCACTCGTTGCAGTTCCACTGGCGCAACCGCGGCTACGGCGGGTTCGCTGACTACCTCGACGCGATGACGAGCAAGCGCCGCCGCCAGGTCGCGCGCGAGCGGCGTCAGCTAGAAGGCGTGGAAGTAGAGTACCTGACCGGGAACGCACTTGTCCCTGAGCATGCGGCCATGATGTACGGATACTACGTGGACACGTACGACCGGAAATGGGGCAGTCCTTACCTGACCGGCGCGTTCTTCGACGAGGTGTTTGGGACGATGAGGGATCGCGTCATGCTCGCCGTGGCGCGCGAGGAGTCGACGCGCCGTCCTGTGGCCGGGGCGCTTTTCTTTTTCAAGGGTACGGCGCTCTTCGGGCGCTACTGGGGTGCAACGAAGGTGGTACGAAACCTGCACTTCGAGCTCTGCTACTACCAGGGAATAGAGTTCGCTATCGAGCGCGGGCTCTCGCTGTTTGAGGCAGGGGCGCAAGGCGAGCACAAGCTGGCGCGGGGGTTCCTACCGGTGGTTACCCACAGCGCGCACCAGATCCGTCACCCCTCTTTCAGGCGTGCGATCGAGCACTACATCGCCGAGGAACGCGCGATGATCTCCTACGAGCTGGCCGAGTACATGGACCACGACCCTTACAGGTGATGGCAAAGTCTCGCGGGGGGCGTGGCTGCCGAGTGTTGTAACGCGAGCCGCATCGCGGTTAACATAGTGGAGCAGGCGGGAACGGAGCGCCTTGGGTTTGGGGAGAGGGCGTGCGTGGAAAAGGATGGTGGGGCGCTACGGGGCGTCGTGACCACGGTGTTGGGGGCGAAGATGGTTGACGTTCGTGTTGCCGGGGGGACCGAATTGTATTGGCCGGAACCCGGTTCTGCCGAAGAGCTGGAGCGTTTCGTGGCTTTGCAGGAGAAGCTCGAGCCGTTGGCGCGGAGGGTGATCTCGGACCCGCGCTCCCCGCAGACGGTCGTTGTGGTGCCGAGCCTCACGCTCGACGTCGAGGAGCTGGCGAAGATCCCCGGCGCACATCACTACGAGGAGCGGATGCTCTGCATGCTGATGCTCCTGCGGCTGCCGCGCACCCACGTGATCTACGTAACGAGCCAGCACATCGCGACGGCCGTCGTGGACTACTACCTGCACCTGCTGCCGGGCATACCCGTGCGCCACGCCCGCAACCGGCTGACGCTCCTCGCCTGCCACGACGCCTCGGACGTGCCGCTGACGCAGAAGATACTCGACCGCCCGCGCCTGATGGAGCGGATACGGTCGGCGACCCCCGACCCGGAAGCGGCGCACATGACCTGCTTCAACAGCACGGCCCTAGAACGAACCCTCGCGGTGCGGCTTGGCATCCCGCTCTACGGCAACGACCCGAAACTCAACTACCTCGGGACCAAGAGCGGCAGCCGCGAGGCCTTTAGGGAGGCCGGGATCCCGCTGCCCGACGGGTTCGAGCACCTGCGCGATGGGAACGACGTGGTCGAGGCCGTCGTCGAGCTCAAGCGCCGCAAGCCCGGGTTGCGCCGGGCCGCCATAAAGTTGGACGAAGGATTCTCTGGCGAGGGCAACGCCGTCTTTCCTTACGATGGATGTCCACAGGGCAGGGGCCTCGCGAGCTGGGTCAGGGACGAGTTGCCCGGGCGGATCAAGTTCGAGGCCGCGGGCGAGACCTGGGAGCGTTACGGGCGGAAGTTCGAGGAGATGGGCGGCATCGTGGAGTGCTGGCTTGAGGGAGAGGAGGTACGCTCGCCTTCCGTGCAGTGCCGCATAAATCCTCTGGGGGATGCGACCGTCGTTTCCACCCACGACCAGGTCCTCGGCGGGCCTTCGGGCCAGATCTTCCTCGGCAGCACTTTCCCCGCGGACGCCGCGTACAGCCGCGACATAAAGGAGGCCGGACAGAGGGTGGGGCAAGTCCTCAAGGAACGTGGCGCCCTCGGGCGGTTCGCCATCGATTTTATCTCCGTCAGGCGTGGGAAGGGCTGGGAGCACGCCGCAATCGAGATCAACCTGAGGAAGGGCGGCACCACGCACCCGTACCTGATCCTGCGTTTCTTGACCGATGGCACCTACGACCCGGACGACGGCCTGTACTGCACGCCGACGGCGAAGCCCTGCTACTACTACGCCTCGGACAACCTCCAGAGCCCCGCCTACAGGGGCCTGACCCCAGACGACCTAGTGGATATCGCCGTGGATAACGGCCTCCACTTCGACGGCGCGTCCCAGCAAGGCGTGGTCTTCCACCTTATCGGTGCGCTCTCCCAATACGGCAAGGTGGGCACCGTCTGCATCGGCGACAGCCACGAGAACGCCCAGAATTATTACAGGGAAACCGTCGCCGTCCTGGACCGCGAGGCGAGTAAGTAGCCGGGGCGGCCACGCAGCGGCGTAAGTAAATCTAGAAACCCCTAACGGGCGAAGAGCAAAGCGTAGACCCCGTAGCCGAGGGTGGCGAGGATAAGTATAGTCACGGTGATGACGAGGGCCCTACCCGCCCAGGAGTGGCCCCAGATATCCCTGACGAACTGCCAGAAGTTGCGCAGTTCCAGCTCGGCCCGGTCCAGGAGGCGGGCGGCGGGCAGGAACTCGCCCGCGATCAGGGCGAACCCGATGATCGCCGTACCCCAACCCGGGCCGGGAAGCAGGCTGCCCACGGCGCTCACGGCTACGATCAGGATGCCGAGGGTGAGGTTGAAGATCCGGCGCACGCCGAACTGTCCGTGACCGCCTTCCTGGCGCCTGCGGTAGCGTTCCTGGAAACGCTTGCCGGGCCTGCCCCGGCTGAATCTTCGCCACTGTCGCCAGGCGTACTGTTTTGCGCTTTCGATAATAATTCCGAAGCCTCGCTTTTACGAGGGTCCTGTAGTTACCTTACGCGAAAGACCCCGTCCGGTTGCGCCAGCTCCGACGTATCATCAACCGGCGAACAGCGAATAGAGTACGTAGACCAGCAAGGTGGCGAGGGTGAAGATGATTATGGCTTTCACCGCGGCGGGCACGCTTTGCCAGAGGCCCTTGATCCACCGTCCGAACCTCCCCAGCCTGACCCCCACCTTGTCGAAGACGCGGGCGAGGAGCAGGAACTCGCCGGCGAGCAGCCACAGCCCGATGGCGATGATGATGTAGCTCGGCCCCGGAGTCGGGATGAACACGAAGCCGGCGATTATGAGTATGGGGCCGCACAGCAGGCTCATCGGCCTCCAGTACCTCCATACCAGGCCCTTCCTGGTGCGGCGCTGGTGGAAGTGGTAGCGGGCCTGGTAGCGGTGTCCTTCGTCGATCTGCCTGAAGGTCCGCCAGTGGCGCCAGCCCTCCTTCGTCTTCTGGATCGCACGCTTGATGTATCCCAAAGGGGCCACCGGCGTAGTTAGAACAACGATCCGCTGAAAAGCAAGAGGTAACCGACGTATATGATCCCCGCTGCACAAGATCCGGCCACCACGACCACCGCGACCTTGCCGAGAAGGGAAGCATGCCAGGCCCCGCGAACGAGCTGCCAGAGCCTCCTTAGCTGCACCTCGAGCCAGTCTAGAAAGCGGGCGGCAGGGAGAAGTTCACCACCCAGGATCATGAGCCCGACGAACACGGTTGCCCAGCCGGGTCCCGGAAGGGGCGCGAGCACCAGGCTGCCCAGGGCGATAACGGCGCCGAGCGTGATCAAGAATATCCTCCAGATGATGTGGCCCTGCTCGTCTTGCCGGCGGCGACGATAGCGGTCCTTGAAGCGTTCGCCGGGTTTGCTCTCCCTGAACTCCCGCCATTGCCGTTCTATCTGCTCAACCATATACAGATCATGCCCCATCAGGCCGCTTTTGCAACCCGGCCTGCGTACAACTTCAACCACGCGTAGATCTGGAAGCCGTAGGGGGTCTGGTACCTGCGCTCCGCACGGGCACGTCGGCATAGGCTTTGGACGAGGAGCGAAGTGGGTCTTGTGGGTGCGGAGACGTAATCTGGCCAACGACGTAGGAGCGTTCGCCTTCTTCTGCGTTCTGGTCACAAACATTTTCGTGTCCGTGGCTTCGCTTATCGTGGCCGCTCCAGCGTGCACGCGTCGTTCCCGTGCGGTATACCGGAACCGTAGGAAATATACGAAAAGAGGGAAGATGGAGAACAACGGTCTATCGCGCACGGAGGTCGCGACGCTCGGAGGCGGCTGCTTCTGGTGCCTGGAGGCGGTCTACCAGGAGCTGCGGGGCGTGGAGAAGGTCGAGTCCGGGTACTCGGGGGGTGACGTTCCCAACCCTACCTACAGGCAGGTTTGCTCCGAGACGACGGGACACGCCGAGGTCGTACAGGTCACGTTCGACCCCGACAAAGTCTCGTACCGGGACATCCTGGAGGTCTACTTCACCATCCACGACCCGACGACCCTCAACCGTCAGGGGGCGGACGTGGGGACGCAGTACCGGTCCGTGGTCTTCTACCACGACGAAGAGCAGAAGCGCGTTGCGGAAGAGGTGATCTCCGACCTTGAGACGGAGGGGATCTGGAACAACCCCATCGTGACCGAGGTCGCACCCCTCGACGAGTTCTACGTCGCCGAGGACTACCACCAGGACTACTTCCGCAATAACGGGTTCCAGCCGTACTGCCAGGTGATCATCGCTCCCAAAGTCGCCAAGTTCCGCAAGCAGCACCTCGAACGACTGAAGGCGTAGCCTTCGGCGGCTAGTCAGCATTTCAGCCGGTCAGCTTGTTGTTATCGCTGAAGTGCTAACTAGCCGAGGCTCCCGCCCAAGCCGAAAAGGTCGTCCTCTTGGTTCTGACGCAGGGCGTCGACGAGCTCCCTCAGGCCGCCCATACGCACCTTCATGGGGCCCTCTCCGGCGGGCGGCGGGTTGATGGCGACGTACCCTGCCTCGTCTTTCACGGACTCGAGCGCCCTGGCGAGTCCCGCACCGGAGACCTCGACGGCCTCGAAGCCCGACCCAAAGTTTGTTGAGGCAAGGAACGCTTCGGCCTTATCCTCCGAGTCGAAGAGCGGGACGGCCCCGCGGTCGTCCACGAGGATAATGAGCGGCGGGGCGCCGGGAACGACGTCCTCGAAGAGGAGTACGTAGGGCTGGCGTGGCATCTCTTCGGAGACCACGGTTCAGGAGGGTCGGGGGGCCATCATCACGAGAAGGACAAGGTCCTCCTGCGTCTCGTTGCGAACGCCGTGGGGGTCTCCGGCGCGGGCGATTACGGCGTGGCACTCGCCGAGGTCCTGCTCCTCCTCGCCGACGGTGAACCGGCCCTCGCCGCGCAGGACGTAGTAGACCTTGTCCGAATCCTCGTGGGCGTGGACCTTCTGGGCCTGTCCAGGTAGGAGGCAGTAGGCGTCGTAGAAAAGGTGTGGCGAGTCGAACAGGGCGTTCTTCTTCATCTTCTCCTCAGAGAACGCTACCGAGTCGGCGACGTACTTGATCTCCACTGGACCTCCCCTTTCGATGTCATCGTGATGCCCACTCTAGCATCCCGGCAGTCGCCCGCTCTCTTGAGTGAACTTGGTAGCGTGGGAGGTGCCGCCTATAGGCTTGTCTCAGCTCAGGATGTCACGGCGGACGAACACTGCCCACGCCGCCAGGAGAGAGACTGCGGCCCAGGCGAGGCTCACCCACGCGGCCCTCACGATGGGCGCCCAGTCTATCGGTTCGCGCATCAGGTTGAGCCAGGCTGGGAACTGGTTGGTCAGCAGGTAGGGGTCGAGGATACCGCCGAGTCCCAGGGTGGAGACGAGTTGGAGAAGCAGGATCAGGACGACCCCCCCGACCACCGAAGCGACGCTGTTGTGTG
Source organism: Rubrobacter sp. (assembly GCA_036520255.1). Classification (GTDB taxonomy): domain Bacteria; phylum Actinomycetota; class Rubrobacteria; order Rubrobacterales; family Rubrobacteraceae; genus Rubrobacter_D. The sequence continues at coordinate 10,942 of DATDKB010000204.1, forward strand.
TGACCGACGAGAGAAAGACGGCGAAGGCCGCGAGCGCCAGGAGTGGCAGCGCCACTAGACCGGCGCTCGCCCAAGTAAGGACGATACCTTCGCCCACTGAGAGTGGCGTCCCGCCGAGGCCGGACAGCGGCTCGAACCCCACCGCCAGCCAACCGGCCAGCATCCCGACACCGACGAATACGGCTACGATGGTCAGGGTGTAGAGTTCGACCGCCACGGTCTTCGACCAGAACAGCCCCGAGCGGCCCACCGAGCGGCCGAGCACGGTTTTCAGGGTGCCTGCCGATACTTCCCCCGCTATAGCGTCCCCGGCGACGAGGACCGTGAGCAGCGGCAGGAGCACAACGGACCCAAAGCTCAGCGTGATAAGCGGTATCACGAGGCCGTTGGAGAGCAACTGGGTGGCGAACGGGGCCTCGCCCGGCGGGGGACCCTCCTGGGTGATCCTGACCGCGGCCAGGAACAGGATCGGGACGATAGCTGCGGCCCCGAGCCCGAGGAAAGTCCTCCGCTGGCGGATCAATTTGAACAGTTCCCAGCGGATCACGACTCGTCCTCCGTGAGCCGCAGGAACAACTCCTCCAGGCTGGGGCGGGTCGGCACCAGCGCAAGCACCTCGACGCCTTCCTCGACCAGGCTCCGAACCACGGGCCCCACGCCGCCGTGACCCGCCGCGAACCGGACGACCTCATCCGGCCTGAACCCTTCGAGTTCCTCAGGACGCCCGTTCAGGACCGCCACGTCCTCTCGTGTCTGCAGAACCCGGCGTGTCGCTTCCGGGTCGTCGGCGACCAGGCGGTACTCGGTGCGGCTCCTGGCCTGCTCCGCGATCTCCGCCAGGGCGCCCTCGGCCAGAAGGCGGCCGCGGCCCACCACGGCGACCCGGTTGCAGAGTTGCTCCACCTCGGCCAGCAGGTGGGTGGAGAGGAAGATCGTCAGGCCATCGCCGGAGAGCTGACGGACCAGTGCCCTGATGTCCCGCATGCCTCCCGGATCTAGGCCGTTGGTGGGCTCATCGAGGACGAGAAATTCGGGCTCCCTTAGAAGGGCCGCGGCTATGGCCAGGCGCTGCTTCATACCCTGAGAGTAAGTCCTCACCCTGTCCCTGGCCCTGTCCGAGAGCCCCACGGTCTCGAGTACTTGTTGCAGCGGCGGGGCCTTATCCCCGCGCCGGTCCGCCGCCGCCAGGAGCCTCAGGTTGTCCCGGGCAGAGAGGTACTCGTAGAACCCAGGTGCCTCGACAAACCCCGCCATCTTCGCCCGCTCCTGGGGACCCGTAGCCGGCCGGCCGAATATCCTGACCTCGCCGGACGTTGGTCTGACCAGGCCAAGGATCATACGTATGGTCGTGCTCTTCCCGCTGCCGTTTGGCCCCAGAAATCCGTAGACGTCGCCCCGCCTGACCACGAAGTTCAAATCTTCTACCGCTACAAAG
>DATDKB010000205.1:0-3000 GCA_036520255.1 Rubrobacter sp.
GTGCGCCTGTCCCGCGAACGGGGCACTCCCGTCGTCGCCGGCGGCCGGATGCTGCTCTACCAGGGCGTACTCGCCCAGGAGCTCTGGACAGGACGCGAGCCAAACGTAAAGGCGATGGACCAGGCCATCTCCTAGAGGCGGACATCCGGAGCACTAATAGGGCGTCCGGGTGGGATCTTCCTTCGCCTCGTACCCGTCGTCAAACTTCCCCACGCAAAAGGTCGATCCGACCGTAGCCTCAAGGTTCGTCCTGCGAAACACGAGCGCAGGTTCCGAGAACCCCGAGATTTGACACATAACCATATAGTTATGTATAATCCCTTCATGGCACGAGCGGCGACTACGACGGACGCTTTCAACGCGGTGGCCGAGCCCCGCAGGCGCGAGATCCTTGAACTCCTCGCCGCAGGTGAGCGCCCGGTGAACGAAGTGGTGCGGATGCTCGGGATGAGCCAGCCTTTGGTATCCAAGCATCTTAGGGTGCTCAGGGAGGTGGGGGTGGTGGAGGTGCGTGGGGAGGGGAGGCGTCGGCTGTACCGGCTCAACGCCAAGGCGCTCAGGCCGATCCACGACTGGGTGAAGGGTTACGAGCGCTTCTGGTCTGGACGGCTCGATCAGTTGGACACCGTTCTGGAGGAACTGAAAGAGGAGGAAGGGGGTGGCGGAGCTGGCGAGTAGAGGGGCGACGGTGACGCTTCCCGCTGACGAGCAGATCCTCATCACGCGGGAGTTCGACGCACCGAGGCACCTTGTCTACAAGGCTTGGACCGAGCCCGAGCTGGTCAAGCGCTGGTGGGGCGGGGAGCGTGGGGAGGTGATGAGCGTCCAGATCGACCTGCGGGTGGGGGGCGCGTGGAGGTGCGTGATGGTCCTTGACGACGGGTCGGAGGCCGCCTTCCGCGGCGAGTACCGCGAGGTCGTCCCGAACGAGCTCATCGTCTCGACGGAGGTCTACGAGGGCATGCCCGGGGCGCAGGCGCTGAACACCGTGACGTTCACCGAGTCGCACGGGCACACGACCTTGACGGTACTCGTCGAGCACGAGAGCAAGGAGGCGCGCGACGCGCACCTGGCCTCCGGTATGGAGGCCGGCATGCAGGAGGCGATGACGCTTTTGGAGAGGGTGGCGATCTCGCTGATCAGGGTTTGAGCCTGCGCCCACGGTCTGATCAAGAACAGTCGGTGAAGTAACGTCGGAAAAATCGGTCGAAAGGGGAAAGCGTCATGTCGGAGAAGAACGACGAGGCTCGAGGATACGAACAACCGACGGAGCCGGCGCCGGACCTCAGGGCGCTGGACAGGTTGGTCGGGGAGTGGGAGGTGTCTGGAGACTACGTGCAGGGGACATCGACCTTCGAGTGGATGGAGGGCGGCTTCTTCCTGCTCCAGCGCTACGACTTCGAGACGCCGGACGGGCGGAAGGTCGCTGGCTTCGAGATCATCGGGCACGATAAGCCCTTCGGCGCAGAACCGGGCGAGGACATGAAGTCGCGCGCCTACAGCAACACGGGGGACACCCTCGACTACGTCTACGAGCTCGAAGGGGATACGCTGACCATCTGGGGCGGGGAGAAGGGTTCCCCGGCCTTCTTCAGGGGCGAGTTTAGCGGCGATACCCTCGCCGGCCGCTGGCACTGGCCGGGCGGCGGCTACGAGGCGACATCGACCAGGGTACAGTGAGCGGAATGGGCCAACTCGGAGAAGGCACTGTCCCTGGTTGGAAGGGACTGCGGGGCTCGATAGCGGGCGACGTAGTCCTCCCCGGCTCGCCTGGCTACGAGTCGGCCCGCAAGCCTGCCATCGCCCGCTTCTACGACGCGAAGCCGCAGGCCATCGTGCTCTGCAAGACACCGGAGGACGTCTCCGAGGCCATCTCGTTCGCCAGGCGGTCAGGGCTTGGGGCGACGACGCGCAGCGGGGGCCACTGCTTCGCCGGGCGCTCCTTGACGGAGGGAGTCGTGATCGACGTCTCCCCAAGGCGCTCGGTGTCGGTGTCAGGTGGCGTGGCGACGGTGGGAGCGGGGGCTCGCCTGGGCGACGTCTACGACGTGTTGGACGGGCACGGCCTCACCATCCCGGCCGGCTGCGGTCCCTCGGTTGGGATCTCCGGTCTGACTCTCGGCGGCGGGATGGGCATTCTCGGCCGCAGATATGGGCTCACCTCAGACAACTTGCTGACGGCACAGGTGGTCCTGGCGGACGGCAGCATAGTCGAGTGCGATGAGCACCGCGAAGGAGACCTGTTCTGGGCGCTGCGCGGGGCCGGTGGCGGCAACTTCGGCGTCATCACGTCACTGGCCTTCGGGACCGTCCCGGCACCAGCGGCGACGGCTTTCCATCTGACCTGGCCACACGCTCACGCCGCCGAGATCGTCAGCGCCTGGCAGAGCTGGTCGCCCGCTGCGCCCGACGAGCTGGCCGCCAGCCTGCACGTGTTCGCCCCGGACGACCCCAGCCTGCCACCCGTCGTCAGCGTATCCGGGGCCATGCTCGGCACGGAATCCGACACCCGGGACCTGCTCGACGAGCTTTTCGTCAGGGCCAGGATAGATCCCTCATCGGCTGTTCTGAAGCACGCCCCCTACCGCGAGACCAAGCGCTACCTCGCCGAACACGGTCTCGGCGACGACCGGCCTGACGGCCACCAGTTCAGCAAGTCGGAGTTCTTCCGCGGCCCGCTGCCAGAAGAAGCCGTCGCGGCGCTTGTGGAGAACCTTTCGGAAGGAAGGATCTCCGGCCAGTCTCGGGAGCTGGACTTCACGCCGTGGGCCGGCGCCTACAACCGCGTTCCGGCGGAGGCCACCGCCTTCGCCCACCGCGACGAGCGCTTCCTGCTCCTGCAAGTGGCCGTAGTAGATGCCGACGCATCGACTACCGAAAGGGAGGCCGCCCGGAGTTGGCTCGGGCGGTCATGGGCTTCTGTGCATCCGTGGGGTACCGGGCGCGTGTACCCCAACTTCCCGGACCCTGACCTGGAAGACTGGGCACACGCTTATCATG
>DATDKB010000206.1:0-9612 GCA_036520255.1 Rubrobacter sp.
TGTGCTGGTAGCGAGGAAGGCGGGCAATTTCGCGTACCGAGCCGCCGTCGGCGTTGCGCTCGCGGCAGCAGTTATCCTCGTCTGGGTGACCGGTGCCGTTGGCATCATCGGGAATGAGGACGACAATGCCAACTTGATGTATGTCGGGGTGCTCGCGGTCGGGATCATCGGTGCCATCATCGCGCGCTTCAGGTCGAACGGGACGGCACGCGCGTTGTTCGCGACGGCGCTCGCCCAGGCGTTGGTCGCCGTGATCGCGCTGATCTTCGGGTTGGGCTCGGGGAGCCCGCCGGGAGTCTTGGGGATCTTGGTTCTGAACGGGTTCTTCGTCGCGCTGTTTGTCGGATCGGCGTTGCTGTTTCGGTATGCTGGGCGGGAGCGAACTCCCGCAGGCGCGGGGCAGGAGGGTTGACCCGCAGCTAGGTCCGGGAGAATCAGGCATAGCCGCGCCTATTCACCGGAGTGCGTGGAAGGGGCTTCTCGATAATTTGTTTGCAGGATGGTGCATATCCTTGCTTGCGTCGGGGCGGAGGATAGCCAGTAACCGCGCTCGGATGCCAAGGGAATACGCGCTGAGTCGGAACGGCTGCGTTCACCCGGTTTCCCTCTACGCGCGGCTCACCAGCGGAAGCTGTGCGGGCCGAAATCCGCCTCGTAGTAGGGCACGGTGGCGCGTCCAGGGGGCGCCGCGGCGTCCAGACGTTCGTGGTCGTTCTCGTCGAGGGAGATTTCGACGGCGCCCAGGTTGTCTTCGAGCTGCTCCATCGTGCGCGGCCCGATGATTGGGCTCGTGACGCCAGGTTTGTCCCTGGTCCAGGCAAGCGCAACCTGTCCAACCGTGCAGTCTTTATCGTCCGCTATGATCTGCACGGCTTCGAGGATAACGAATGCCTCCTCGGTGAAGTGGTTGCGGCCGAGGCGTCTCGGTTCGAGGCCGTAGCGGCTGTCTTCGGGAGATTGGTTCTCGTCGCGGGTGTACTTGCCGGTCAGGAAGCCACCGGCGAGGGGGGACCATGGGATCAGGGCGGTTCCGTAGGTCTGGGCGAAGGGTACCAACTCGCGCTCGATGCGCCGGTCGAGGAGGTGGTAGGGGGGCTGCTCGGTGACGAAGCGGTTAAGGCCAAGTTCTCTCGCGGCCCACAGGGCTTCGACCAGTTGCCAGGCGGCGTAGGTAGAGGTGCCGGCGTAGCGCACTTTTCCGGCCCGGATCAGGTCGTCCAGGGCACGCAACGTCTCGTCTATCGGCACCTGGGAACTCGGGCGGTGGATCTGGTACAGGTCTACGTGGTCGACGCCGAGACGCCGAAGCGACGCCTCACACTGCTCGATGATGTGCCGGCGGTGGTTGCCCGAGGAGTTGGGATCTTCGTCGTCCATCGGCATGTGTACCTTGGTCGCGAGCACGATAGCGTCGCGCTTGCCATTCCGTTTTAGCGCCTTTCCGACGGCCACCTCGCTCGCACCCCTGCTGTACACGTTCGCCGTGTCCAGGAAGTTGACGCCCTCGTCGATGGCACGGTCGATGATGTCGGCAGAGTCCCCTTCGCCGGTCCTGCCCCCGAACATCATGCACCCGAGGCATAGCTCGCTCACCTTCACGCCGGTCCTTCCGAGGTTCCTGTATTCCACGTATCGCTCCTTCGAGATCGAGGTGAGTCCATTGAACAGGTGGCGCGAAGGTTGCGCAACCTCCCGTGTGAGTGCGTGGGGTCCATCCAAAGCGGCGAGAGGGTGCGGACGGCCGCGCTTCTGGACGCGGAGGGCGCTAAGCTGTAGGGGCTGGTTCGAAAGGTTAGTATCCTGCCAGGAAGTCAGAAAAGGGGGAGGATCGAACGTGGCCAGACCGGTAACGCTCTTCACGGGACAGTGGGCCGACCTGCCGCTTGAGGAGCTCGCCAGGAAGTGCGGGGAGTGGGGCTACGATGGGCTAGAGCTAGCGTGCTGGGGGGATCACTTCGACGTAGACCGGGCCTTATCGGAAGATGGCTACGTCGAAGGGCGCTGGGAGATACTGCGCTCCAACGGCCTGAACTGCTGGTCCATAAGCAACCACCTCGTCGGCCAGGCGGTCTGTGATCCCATCGACGGCCGCCACAAGGCGACGCTCCCCCCAGACGTGTGGGGCGACGGAGTGCCCGAGGGCGTGAGGAGGCGGGCCGCGCAGAAGATGAAAGACACGGCGAGGGCCGCGGCGCGTTTCGGGGTGACCCAGGTCAACGGGTTCACCGGGTCGAGCATCTGGCACCTGCTCTACTCGTTTCCGCCCAACGACTTCGCCGAGATAGAGCGTGGTTACGAGGACTTCGCCGAGCGGTGGAGCCCGATCATCGACGTCTTCGACGAGGAGGGCGTGAGGTGGGGCCTGGAAGTACACCCGACGGAGATAGCCTACGACTTCATCACGACGCGCAAGGCGCTCGACGCGATAGGGAACAGGGAGGGGTTCGGGATCAACTTCGACCCAAGCCACCTTGCCCACCAGTTCCTCGACTCCGCCGCCTTTATCGAAGAGTTCGCCGACCGCATCTACCACTTCCACATCAAAGATAGCCGCAAGCGCCTGAACGGCCGCAGGAGCATCCTCGGGGGGCACCTCGACTTCGGCAGCCCGGAACGCGGCTGGGACTTTGTCTCGCCCGGCCACGGCGACGTGAACCTGGAGGACTGTATAAGAGCGCTCAACCGCATCGGCTACGAGGGGCCTCTCAGCATCGAGTGGGAGGACTCGGGGATGGACCGCGAGTACGGCGCTCAGGATGCCCTGGCGTTCGCGAGGCGCACGGACTTCGAGCCATCCACGCAGGCTTTCGATGCGGCGTTTGCGAGGGAGGAATAGCTTTGGAGCGCACAGAGATCGGGGTCGGGCTCGTCGGCTACAAGTTTATGGGACGGGCCCACTCGAACGCCTATCGCCAGGTCGCCCGGTTTTTCGATGTGGATCCCGCCCCAAGGATGGCCGCCATCTGTGGCCGCGACGAAGCCGGCGTCAGCGAGGCCGCGGACACGTTGGGCTGGGAGTCTTACGAGACGGATTACCGCAAGCTCATCGCGCGCGACGACATCGGGCTGGTAGACGTAGTCACGCCGGGTAACACGCACCGCGAGATCGTGCTCTCTGCCCTCGAAGCGGGCAAGCACGTCCTGTGCGAGAAACCGCTCGCGAATGACCTCGCCGAAGCGCGCGAGATGCTGACGGCGGCCCGGAAAGCAGGGACCATCAACATGGTCTGTTTCAACTACAGGCGGGCGCCGGCGGTGCAGCTCGCGAGGAAGCTCGTCGAGGATGGGCGGCTCGGGGAGATCAGGCACTGGCGTGCGACGTATCTGCAGGACTTCATCATGGCCCCCGAGTTTCCCCTGATCTGGCGCCTCAAGAGCGAGGTCTCGGGATCAGGCGCCCTCGGCGACATAGGAGCCCACATCATCGACCTGGCGCACTTCGTGGTCGGCCCTATCTCGGAAGTTACCGGGATGATCCAGACGTTCGTAAAGGAGCGACCCCTGGAGGATGGGAGTGGTGAGACCGGAGAGGTTACGGTGGACGACGCCGCGGCCTTTCTGGCGCGCTTCGAGAACGGCACGATCGGGACGTTCGAAGCGAGCCGCTTCGCCGCTGGCCGCAGAAACCAGAACTCCTTCGAGGTCAACGGCTCGAAGGGCAGTGTCTCCTTCGACCTGGAGCGGATGAACGAGCTCGAGGTCTTCTTCACCGAAGATGAGCCCGACGTTCAGGGCTTCCGCACGGTAAACGTAACGGAGCCGGACCACCACTTCACCGGGGCCTGGTGGCCGCCGGGGCACATCCTCGGCTACGAGCACACGTTCATCCACACCATGAAGGACCTGATGGACGGCATAAAGTCGGGCGAGAGCCCGGCCCCGACCTTCGAGGACGGCTTCCGCTGCCAGGCCGTGCTCGACGCTGTCGAACGCAGCGCCGCGAGCGGCCAGTGGACGAAACCAGAGAAGGAAGGGACATAGACTTGGCGGACACCCCGCGCGTAACCATCTGGAATGAGTACAGGCACGAGAAGAGCGACGAAAAAGTTGCGGAGATCTACCCCGAAGGCATCCACGGCGCGCTCGGGGCGATGCTGGAGAACGCCGGCTTCGAGGTCCGCGCCGCGACCCTCGACGAGTCCGAGCACGGGCTATCCGAAGAGGTGCTCGGTAGCACGGACGTTCTGTTGTGGTGGGGGCACGTGGCCCACGACGAGGTCTCCGACGAGACGGTCGAGCGGGTGCGCGAGCGGGTGCTCGGCGGGATGGGCCTGATCGTGCTCCACTCCGGGCATTTCTCGAAGATTTTCAAGACACTCATGGGAACGACCTGCGACCTCAAGTGGCGCCTGAACGATACGGAGCGCCTCTGGGTCGTCGCACCGGGCCATCCTATAGCCGAAGGGCTCGGAGAGTACATAGAGCTGGAAGAGGAGATGTACGGGGAGCCTTTCGACGTGCCCCGGCCAGACGAGCTCGTCTTCGTGAGCTGGTTCGGCGGGGGCGAGGTCTTCAGGAGCGGCCTCTGCTACAGGCGGGGGCGGGGTAGGATCTTCTACTTCCGCCCGGGCCACGAGGAGAACCCCTCCTACCACAACCCAGACGTGCAGCTCGTCATCAGGAACGCGGTCCGCTGGGCCGCGCCGACGCCCGGGGCGCCCCCCGTCTATGGGAACACGGAACCGATAGAGTAGAGTAAAGTCGGACCCCTAAGAGGAGAACCAGTTGATATCCCAAGGATCTTCCGTCGAACCCTTGCGGGCCGGGGTCGTCGGCCTCGGCTACGCGGGCGAGCAGCACCTGAAGAACTTCGCGAGGGTACCGGGCGTAGAGCCCGTGGCGCTGGCCGGGCTCGAAAGAGACCGCCTGCGCGAGTTGGGCGGAAGCTACGGGGTGCAAGACCTATACACGAGTTGGGAGGATCTCGCCTCCTGCGACGACCTCGATATCATTAGCATCGGTGCGCCGAACCACCTGCACGCACCCATCGCCGTAGCCGCCCTCGAAGGCGGCAGGCACGTCCTCTGCGAGAAGCCCCTCGCGCGCAACGGCGCCGAGGCGCAGCAGATTGTAGACGCGGCGAGGGCGGCCGACCGGGCGGTACACATAGCTTTTACCCAGCGCGAGCGGGGCGACGTGCAGGCACTCAAGCAGCACGTCGATGAGGGGAACTTGGGTAGGATCTACCACGCCAAGGCGACTTGGATGCGCCGCAACGGCATCCCCGGGATGGGAGGCTGGTTCACCAGCAAGGAACTCGCCGGCGGCGGCCCTCTCATCGACCTCGGGGTGCACATGATCGACATGGCCCTCTATCTTATGGGCGAGCCCCGGGTCGAGAGCGTGAGCTGTGCGACCTACGCCGAGCTCGGCCCGCAAGGGCGCGGCGGTTGGGCCGGCGCGGGGCTCATGACCGGCGAAAAGCCCTACGAGGTCGAGGATCTTGCGGCGGCCTTCATCCGCCTCTCGGGTGGCGCGACGCTGAACCTGGAGGCCGGCTGGGCCGTCTACCGCGAGTTGAGCGACGACTTCGGCGTCACCCTCTACGGCACCGACGGCGGAGCCGAGATGAAGGTCAAAAACTACGGCACCAGCGATACCGTTCGCATCTTTACCGACGTGGCCGGAGTCCCCGCCGTGGTCACGCCCGAGATAGAGCCCCGCGAAGGACACCTCGCCGTGGTCCGGTGCTTCGTCGAGACCATACAAAGCGGCAAATGGGAAGGCCAACACGGCGAAGACGGTCTCGACCGCGCTCGCATCATCGACGCCTGCTACGCTTCGGCCTTACGGAATCGTGAGGTTTCGATGGAAGAGATCTCCGGGGAAAGGTATCAGGATTCAGCAAAGCAAGGAACCTGAAACCTCGAAACAAGGAGGATTCCGTCATCGCCGAAAACGGGGCGGTCAAAGTAGGGGTCATTGGTTGCGGCAAGATCAGCGGCATCTACCTGGAAAACGGGGCCGTGTTCGACGACATCGAGATGGTCGTGTGTTCTGATCTCGTGCTCGAACGTGCGGAAGAACAGGCTGAGGCCTTCGGCGTGCCGAAGGCTTGTTCTCCCGAGGAGTTGCTCGCGGACGAGGAGGTGGAGATCGTTCTCAACCTCACCCTCCCCGCCGTACATGCCGAGGTCTCGTTGGCGGCGCTTCAGGCGGGCAAGCACGTCTACACGGAGAAGCCGCTCGCCGTGAGACTGGAGGACGGGCAGAGGATGCTTGAGGTGGCGGGGGAGAGGAACCTCGTTGTCGGCTGCGCGCCCGACACCTTTCTCGGTGGAGGACTCCAGACGTGCCGCAAGGTTATCGACGAGGGGATGATCGGCGAGCCGGTCGCCGTGACGGCGTTAATGTTGAACCACGGACCAGAGGACTGGCATCCCAACCCGGACTTCTTCTACCAGCCCGGCGCCGGCCCGATGTTCGATCTGGGTCCCTACTACCTCAGTACCCTCACGACCCTGATGGGACCAGTCAGGAGGGTTACGGCATCGGCCCGCGTAACGTTTCCGGAGCGCATAATCACGAGCGAACCCCAGGCGGGGAAAAGCATCACGGTCAACACGCCGACCCACGTGGCTGGCGTGATGGACTTCGAGAGCGGCGCCGTCGGGACGCTCGTGACCTCCTTCGACGTCTGGTCTGAGAAGCAGTCGAGGATCGACCTCTACGGCACGGAAGGTACCCTCAGCGTCCCCGACCCGAATACCTTCGGCGGGCCCGTGTGGCTCTGGCGCTCGGACGAGAACGCCTGGACCGAGGTGCCGTTGAGCCACCCGTACACCGGGAACAGCAGGGGCCTCGGGCTAGCAGACATGGCCCAGGCATTGCGCTCCGACGGAAGGCCGCGGGCGAGCGGCGAGCTCGGCATGCACGTACTCGAGGTCATCCACGCGATCCTGGACTCCTCCGAGCGGGGCGAGCACGTCGACGTGGGCAGCACCTTCGGGCGCCCCGAGGCGTTGTCGTCAGGGTCATCCGAAGAGATTTTTGGGGGTAAGGCATGAGGCGGGATCAGATATCGCTCCAGCTCTACACCGTCCGCGAACAGACCGCCCGCGACATGCCGGTCACGCTGCGCAAGATCTCCGAGATCGGCTACCCAGCCGTCGAGTTCGCCGGCTACGGCGACCTCGCCCCGCACGACCTCAAAATCATCCTCGACGACCTCGGCCTCTTCGCCTCAGGCGTTCACGTCCCCCTAGACTCCTGGGAGACGAACCCCGAAACAGTCCTCGCCGATTTGCACGCCCTGGGCTGCACCCACGCCGTCCTGCCTTCAGCCCCGCCCGATCGCCGCGGGGACGAGGCATCCGTAGCCAGGCTCGCCCAAGACCTCAACCGTTGGGGAAAACTGTGCCGCCAGGAAGGCGTCACCCTGTCTTACCACAACCACGACTTCGAGTTTGCGCCGTTGGGCGGGACGACGATGTGGGATGTGCTCATCAGGGAGACCGACCCTGGGGTCGTTGGGCTGGAGCTCGACCTCTACTGGATCAAATACGCAGGCACCGACCCTGAGACCGTCTTGCGGGACGTAGGCGACCGCGTCTCCCTCGTTCACCTCAAAGACATGGCCCCCGACGATACGCTCTCCGATCTGCCGGTAGGAGAGGGGACGTTGCCCTGGAGCGCGCTACTGGAAGCCGCCGATGCGGCCGGGGTGGAATGGTTTATCGCCGAGCAGGACAACCCGAGAGACGCGCTGGAGGACGTGAAAACCAGCCTGCAATACCTGCGCAGTCTAGCAATCGGCTAACCGAAAAGGACAAGAGGCCGACAAGCCGCCCGAAGGGCGGCGTGCTGAAATGCTGACGAGCCTGCGAACCCGGAGCGTGCTGACAAGGAGGTTTGCGAGTTTGCGAAAGGACGATGGCTTCATCGACACACATCTTAGGGAACCGTTGGTGGAGGAGAATGCTTTCCTGAAGATGCCCCCGGAAGACGCCGAGCCGCCATCGTTCGATAAGGCGTGGGAGACGTTGCCTCACGCCTTCTGGGAGGGCCGCGAGGATGCGATAGCCTGTTATCGTGGCGCGTGGGAGCTTGCGTTCGGCAACCTGCGCCGTTGGGAGCCGGGGAGCGGCTTCGTATCGAGTTTCATCGACACGGCCTTCAATGATTGCCTGTTCATGTGGGATTCGGCTTTCATCCTGCTGTTCGCCCGCTACGGTAGGCGCGCCTTCGACTTCCAGCGCACCCTGGACAACCTCTACGCAAGCCAGCATCCAGACGGCTTTATCTGCCGGGAGATCTCCACCCTCGACGGCAGGGACCGCTTCGAGCGCTTCGACGCGGCGAGCACAGGACCCAACGTGATGCCGTGGACCGAGTGGGAAAACTACAACGACACGGCTGACCGCGAACGCCTCAGCCGGGTCTTTCCCGTTCTCGTCGCCTACCACAGGTGGCTCAGGCGACACCGCACCTGGCGCGACGGCACCTACTGGACTTCTGGACTCGGCTCGGGGATGGACAACCAACCCCGGTTCCCCCAGGGTTCCCCTGATGAGGTCGGATGGCCCGAGCGTCTCACGTACCACGGTCACGCGGTCTGGATCGATATGTGCTTACAACAAATCCTCGCGGCGGACCTGCTGTTGCGCATGGCCGAAGCCCTTGGCCGTGTAGGGGAGGTCGGGGACCTGCGCGAGGAGCGCGACGGGCTCTCCGCGACGGTCGACGAGCGGATGTGGAATGGGGAGACTGACTTCTACCACGATGAGCTCGCCGACGGAACACTCTCAGCCGTCAGGACCATCGGGGCGTACTGGGCGCTTTTGGCCGGTGTGGTGCCGCAGGAGAGGGTCGCGCCGTTCGTCGGACACCTCGAGGACCCGGAAGGTTTCGGGCGTCCCCACCGGGTGCCGTCGCTCTCGGCTGATCATCCCGAGTACGACCCTGATGGCGGATACTGGCTCGGTGGGGTGTGGCCGCCGACGAACTATATGGTCTTGCGCGGTCTGGACCGGGCCGGCTACAACGACCTGGCGCACGAGGTTTCGCGCGAAGACCTCGACCACGTCGTGAAGGTCTACGAAGATACGGGTACGCTCTGGGAGAACTACGCCCCGGAGAGGGCGGCCCCCGGCAACCGCGCAAAGGACGACTTCGTGGGCTGGAGCGGCCTCGCGCCCATCGCCGGGCTATTCGAGTACGTGATGGGCTTGCGCGCCGATGCGCCTTCGGGGCGGCTCCTGTGGGACGTAAGGCTCCTGGAGAGCCACGGCATCAACAACTACCCCTTCGGCAAAGACGGCGTCCTCGACCTCTCCTGCGCGGGCCGTCGCTCCGCCACGGAAGAACCGGAGATCGAGATAAATGCTACCGTTCCCCTGGAGCTGGTCGTCAGGTGGTACGGGGGAGAGAAAACCGTCGTTGCGCCAGAACGGTGAACCCTCTGGCATCCGGGTGGTCGGAGCGGCCATGCTAAGCTAATCTACACTACGGGGATGGTGGTTCGAGGGAGGAACGAGCGTTGAAGATAGCATTTGTCGGCGCCGACAGCCTCGTGTTTACCAAGAACCTTCCGACGGACATCCCGAGCTTTACGGAACTGCGCGGTGCCTCCATCGCACTGCACGATATATCACCCGAGCGCCTGGAGACGGC
>DATDKB010000207.1:0-4077 GCA_036520255.1 Rubrobacter sp.
TGGTTTGTTCCGAAGCCGCGTACCTGAACGTCATCGCCGAACATCTGGCCGAACATACGCTGCAAATTCTCTTGCATCTCCCCGATGTCCACGGCCCCGAACGGCGTCTCCTGCGCGTTCTGGATGCGGGCCACGGCGAGCCTCTCCTTGACTTCCGTGACCTCGGCTTTCGCCTTCACGTCTTCGACGGTGCCTAGAGTCTCGCCCGTGTCCGGGTCCCAGACCTCCTCGCCCTCGGGGGCGAAGACTTCGAAGAGCATGCCTTGTCGAACGCCCTGCCCGCTCCCACGGTTTATGACGATCTCGCTGTTGCCAAGTATCTTCGCCACCTTGCCCTCGACCGCCATGCTGCCGACTCCTTCCGATATCCAAAAGTTCTGGGAGATTATATCTCTCACAGCGAGCTTGGCCCGCGCTCGGTAGAATCCCCGCCGTGCCAGAGAGGACGAACAACATCGGCAGGCACCTTCCGACCTCGGGCGGCTTGGAGAAGACCCTGAAGGCCGCGCGAAAGCTTGGGTGCGAGACGGTCCAGATCTTCGTCTCCAACCCGCAGAGTTGGGCTGACCCCGTGCCGTGCCGGGACGCCGAGACGTTCGTCCGAGGAACCCACGATCTCCGTGTCTCGCCGGTCGTCGCCCACGCGAAGTACCTCATCAATCTGGCCTCGACGAAGGAGGAGCAGCGGGACCTGTCTGTACGCGCCCTCGCCCACGAACTTGTCGCGGCTGGTACTCTGGGCGTCGATCTGGTCGTCGTGCACGCGGGCAGCCACGGCGGCGACGGCGGGGAGAAGGGCATGGACCGGCTCGTGGAAGGCCTCGGGCGGGCGAGGGAGCAGGCGGCCGATCTAGACGGCAATAACGGGGTGGCCGAGCCCGTGGTCGAGAACTCCGTAGGGGCCGGCACCCAGCTCTGCTCCGCCTTCGACACGCTCGGGGAGGTCGCTCGTCGCGCCGGGGTCAGGGTCTGCGTGGACACGGCCCACGCCTTCGTGGCGGGCTACGACCTTTCGTCTGAGGACGCGGGAAGGGCCGTTGCCTCGGATCTGCTCGCGTCCGTTGGGGATGCGGTGGCTCTCTTGCACCTCAACGACGCCAGGAACGAGGTCGGGAGCCACAGGGACGGGCATCGAAAGGTGGGGGAGGGGCGCATCTCCATCGACTCCTGGTCCGGGCTTTTCGGTGGCCTGCCCGGGGTTCCGGTGGTCATGGAGACACCTTATGACAGTCCGGACGCGGACGCTGCCGAGGTGCGGCTTGTCAAGAAGTTGGCGGGCGGGTTGCGCAAAGCGTCGATTGCAAGATAAAATTAGGTACGTGAAGACTTTGGAGATAAGCTCAGAGCGGCACAAGGGGGACCTTCTCTCGACCATCGGCGAGACCCTGCGGGCGGAGCGCAACGAGCGAGGGCTCACGCTAAAGCAGGTCGCCGAGGACGCGCACGTCTCGGTCTCGTACCTGGCGGAGATCGAACGCGGCGAGAAGGACCCGTCTTCCAGGGTCCTGGAGAGCATCGCCAGCGGGTTGGACGTGGAGGTGAGCGAGCTGCTCGTCCGGATCGCCGCAGCGCTGGAGCCCGCGCCCGTTGTGCCCGTCACCAACTCCCTGGCCGCGTAGCAACCCTCCGGCGCCGACGTTGCGCTTTGCCCTGACCCCGATCACCCGCGCCGACGCACAGGCCATCTCGCGCTGGCGCTACGACGGCCCTTATTCGGTCTACAACGGAAACCCGGCCTCCGTCGAGTCGCTCCTCGAACCGCGCTACTTCTACCACTCCGTTAACGACGATCACGGAGAGCTGGTCGGATACTTCTGCTTCGGCGAAGACGCGCGGGTCTCGGCCGGAAAGCGGCTCGGTCTCTACGAAGCCGAGCCCGCACTCGATATAGGGCTAGGGATGAGGCCGGATCTCACAGGACATGGCCTCGGTGAGGAATTCGTGCGCGCCGGCCTTCAATTTGCCAAACACAACTACACACCCCTGGCCTTCCGCCTGACCGTCGCCACCTTCAACCACCGCGCCATCATCGTGTACGAAAAGGTAGGCTTCGAGCCGGTCGAAACGTTCGGCGCCGTCAAGCTGAATGGGAAGAGGGAGTGGCTGCTGATGAGATGCAAAGCGTAGTGTGAAGCGCCCGCGAATAGAAAGCTGAAATGCTGACCGGCTGAAGTGCGCGGTTTGCCGAGCGAACCGCTCTACATCCCGAAGAAGTACGCGGCCAGAATGCCTAAAGTGTTGTAGCCGGCGTGGGCGAGGAAGCTAGTCGTGGTGTTGAAGTAGCGGCGGAGGAGTCCCAGGCCCAAGGAGAGCACGAAGATGTAGCCGAGCAGCAGCGAAGGTCCGTACTGGACGTGCATCGAGGCGAAGAGTATGGAGGTCGCGGGTATCCCGAAGACGGGCTGCACGGCGCCGCGGAAGAGGGTCTCCTCCCCGAGCCCGGCGCCGACCCCGATAAGCAAGGCGAAGAGGACGGCGGAGACCAAGCTCAGGCCCTTCGGGTTAAAGAGCGTACCCGAGACCTCGCCGACCTTGCGATAAAGGTCGGGCTGCAGAACGGAGAACAGGTAGTCGGCGGCAACCGAGAGCGCGAAGGCCGCCAGGATAAACAGCACGACCACGCCGACGTTTTTCAGGGAGATCGGGCCGTAGCCGAGGCGGGCGAGCGTCTCGCGTGGGCCGCGACGGATGCCCGCGCCGACGCCTACGATGGCGAGGGCGACGAAGGGCAACTGGCTAGCCAGGATGGTAATCGGCGCGATCCTGCCCCCGGTACCAAGCGTGAAGGCGTCGATCTGGTTCAACTGATCGAAGCCGAGGATACCGATCAGGTTGTTGGAAAACAGCACGGTGACGAACATCCAGAGACCGAAAAAGATCGGCGGGTTCGTCCAGAACTCCCCGTTGGGTTGACGGCGCGTGATCTTGCGCAGCGTCGGCACGCAGAGCGCTAGCCCGGCCAGGCCAGCAACTGCTATGGGGAGGCTCGTGACCGCCAGCAGCTTCTGGACCTCAGGAGGTGCCAGGCCCCAGATCCACACCACGCCCACCAAAGCGCCCGTGGCGAGGAGCAGGAGCGAAACGAACGCGAGCACGACGAGAAGCGAGATCTCCGCCATCCGGTTTTTCCTCGACCACTGCGCGAGCACCGCAAGGATGCCGATGAACAGCGTCAAGACGAGTGAACTGAGGAGGCTCTCCATAAGACCCCAAGAGGTTAACACACACGAAAACCGGACCGCGCATGATCCGCGGCCCGGGTGTCTCGTCTGGGCCAGGAAGGGGAAAGAGGCCCATTGCCCGGCAAATATACAGCGCCGACGTTACAACACCGCTACCCGAAGATAACAGTTCGGCTACAAGTTTCGGGCTACGGGTATCAGGCGTTGGCCCTCGCTTGGTGCTTCGGGCAATGACTGTAAGGTCAATAACCTGGTTTTTACTGACGTGTTCACGAGGATGCTCGGAGCTTTCGAGCCACCGAAGTGGGGTCGCGCCCAAGGGAAGATCCTGGCTCGCCGAGAAGTCCTGAAACCTTTCTTCACGGATCTCTATTCTCGGCGCCCTCGAGGCCGTCGAGCAGGGGTCCCAGTTCGCCGTCACGAGCTACTTCGTATTGTTCTAGGGAGTCGGCTTCGCGGGCGAGTTCTGCGACGCGCCCGGTGAGGCCCGTACCACCCCTGGTGGCGAGGATGCGCCAGCCGAGGAGCCGATAGGTGCGGCCGAGGTTGCGGTCTCCTTCTCCTTTTTCTAGTAGGTCCTCGAGCAGGGCGTGCAGGGATTGTGCTTCGTCGAGGGAGAGGTGGAGTTCGACGGCGGGGTCTCTATGCAAACTAGGGGACTTTCTCGACGTAGATACGGTCTTGGGTTATGACCACCTGCAGGTCATCGGGCGAGCCACCCAGGTAGCCGCGCCATTCGCGGTCGAAAACCTCAGAGTCCCTGGCGTCGGTCCTGAGCACAATGCCGTCTTCCGTCGCGTCGATAACAGCGGGGTGTTCGGAGAGCTGGCCGCGACGGACGGGGTCGCGGCGGTAGATCGAATTTCGCGAACGGAAGCTCTGCACGCTCGACGGC
>DATDKB010000208.1:0-2472 GCA_036520255.1 Rubrobacter sp.
CGCCGGCGTGGACATCGAGGCGGAGGCCGGCAACCTCTCGGTCATCGACGGCGGTCCCTACCTGAACGAGATGGGGATAGAGTCGCTCGGAGAGGGTGACGCTTACGTGCGGCGCACCACCAACGGCTTCCTCGTCATCCCTAAGGGTGTAGCCTCCAAGGAATACGCCGACATCAAGACCAGGCAGCCGGACGGTGTGATCTCGCTGGTCGGCAAGGTTGAGGGCGTGAGCATCCCGCTCGGCGGCCGCTTCCTCAAGCCGGCAACGGCGCTCGTCTCCGAAGGCGACGAGGTCTCTTTCGGGCAGAAGATAGGCGAGCCGGTCGACGAGGGCTTCTCCATCGGCGTGTGGTCCGGCATGGACGGCACCATCTCCGCCGTCGAAGAGGACATAGTCGAGATCTCCGGTGGCGCGATGCCTATCGAGGAGGCCGAGGCCGAGACCGAGGCAGAAGCGACGAGGTAGGATTCAGGCTTAAGGAAGGCCGGGGATTACACCCCATCCTTTCTCATTCGTAGCCCCTAAGTCCGGTGAGGAAGACGCGCTCAGGTTGGTCGTGCAGGTCTCTCCCGACCTTGCGCCTCGACCGCTTCGGGTATGCCCAAGAGTTCCCGATCTCCCCATTCCCTCAAAGGCGGCCACCGCGTACCCGCCGTAGCGCTCCGGCATGCTCGGCTGGTCGTCGACAACAAAATCCACACTCACGGGAGTGACGCCAGCTTTACCAAAGCAGCCGAACACGAGGTCCTCCACGCCGAGTAGCCACGCCGCGTGCGCCGCGTAGGCGCCACCCCCGCTCGACCACAGGTAAACATGATGGCCCATATCTATAAGCCGCAGGAAAACCTCGCGGGTGTGAGGTCTGGTCCGACGACCAGCGATTAGGGTACCCTGGATGTCGAAAAAGATGTTCACCGAAAGGCTTCAGGCACCAGGAAAACCTGCGCGCAAGGCACCCGGTCACACTATTCGATCAGGAGGACGTTCTATCGATCTGATCCGTGTTCCGTTATGAAGATGCGCCCCGAGGGGCTGAAACCTATTCATCTTCTTTACGTGGCAACAGATTTTGGGCTCCACCATACAGGCGGGTGCGCAGATCCTCGAAGGTGGTGCCCTTGAGTGAGGGCAGCTCGAAATCCCGGAGCATCCTGGTCAGGACGCCGCCGCCGCCGAGCTCGACCCACTCCTCGACCCTCATCTTTGCCAGCGTCTCGACGACCCTTACCCAACGCACGGGGGCGACCATCTGCTCCTTGAGGGCCTCCTTGACGCCCTCGGCGCTCGTGAGCACCGCGCCGTTTATCGCGCTGACCATGGGGACCTGCGGCACGTGGAACTCGACGGAATCCAGCACGTCGCGCATCTTCTCGCCGGCCGCAGCCACGTACGGGGAGTGGGCGGCGAAGGAGACGTTTAGCGGGACCTTGCGCCCCCGTACCTTGGAGACGGCGTCGCCGAGGGCGTCGCGCAGCCCCGAGACCACCGTCTGGCGTGGGGAGTTGTAGTTGGCGACTACAGGCCCGCCGCCATCACCTAAGGCCTTCTCGACCTCTTTGGGGTCGGTTCTCAGGATGGCGACCATCCCGCCCGGACACTCCTCGGCGGCATCGGCCAGGAACCGGTCGCGCTGGGCCACGAGCCAGAGGCCCGTCTCGAAGTCGAAGCAGCCGGCCGCGTAGGCCGCGCCGTACTCGCCCAGTGAGTGCCCTGCGACCACGTCGGGGCGCACCTCCAGCACGCGGCTCTCGTCGGCGTCGTGGGCGGCGCGGGCGAAGATCTTGACCTGATCCGGGATACGCTCCCCGACTACGCGCTGGATCCCCGACACCATCTCGGGCGCGGGCTCGGCCACCCCGCCGCCCTGCCCAGGAAATACGAACGCTCTCATGTTTTCGCCGGATCCTCTGCCACCAGGAAACACATCCTTTCACCCCGCGTTGCAGCATGCGTTTTACCACAATGGTCACCCGTTTAGTAGAGCCGCAACTGGCTCTTTTCGCCAGACGCTTAGACCGCTGGAGGGAGCCTGTGACACCACGCCATCGTCTGCTCCAGTTGCTCCGCCAGGGCGAGCAGGAGCGTTTCGCCGGCAGGCCCACGAGTTGGATGCCGAGCAGCAGCCCGTCGTCGCCTTGAAACAGCGGCAGCGAGATGGCGGGCTGGCCGGTCATGTTCCACAAGGCGGTGTACGGGGTGAAGCGGTTGCTTAGGGAGAGGGCCTTTAACGGGTCGGGACGCTCCATACCCATGATCGTGCCTATGGGGACAGGCCGCTGTGTCAGAGCCGGGGTGAGCAGCATGTCGTAAGCCATTGCGGAGCTCCCGACCTTGCGCGCGACCCGTTGGAGTTGGCGAATGTTCTCCGGTAAGAGAGGGCGTCCAGGGCGCGGCCCTTCTCGTAGAGCGCCCATGTCAACGGCTCCACGTCCTCCGGCGTGGGAGACCGTCCGAGGATGCCCTCCCCGCCC
>DATDKB010000209.1:0-5115 GCA_036520255.1 Rubrobacter sp.
CATGCTCGGATGTACACAGCCGGATTCAGTATTAGAGGCAGAGACCTTCTGGGCGGCGATCTCAAAGACCGTGGGGAGGACGAACGGCACGATTGTCTTGCGCGCGGCGAACGTGTCCCCCTCTCAGTTAGGGACGACGGAGCGCTCCGCCAGGCGACAAGGGGCGCTCTTGACTTGCCCGAAATCGGGGACCCGTAGCCTGAAGCCTACAGAACCTTTATCCGCCTGCGCCCCTTGCTGGCGACGAGTGAGGCGGCGATCCCGTCGAAGGCATGGGCAGGGGTCGATTCGGGGTCGAAGAGGGAGCGGCCCGGCTCGCCCGAGGCGTCGGGTAGGATCGGGATGCGGCCGAGCACCTTCGTCTCGAGCTCTCCGGCCACCCGGTCACCGCCGTCGCCGCCGAATATCCTCAACTCCTTGCCACAGTCTGGGCACTCGGCGTAACCCATGTTCTCGACGACGCCGGCGACCTTGAGATGTGCCTGTACGGCCATCTTTCCTGCCTTCACCGCCACGCGCGCGGCGTCGGCCTGCGGGGTCGTGACAACGAGCGCTTCGGCCTTGGGGATCATCTGCGCCACCGTCAGGGCCACGTCGCCGGTGCCCGGCGGCATGTCCACGATGATGAAATCGGGCTCGTCCCAGTACACGTCGCGCATTAGCTGGGTGAGGGCCTTGTTCACGATCGGCGCCCGCCAGATGATGGCCTGTCCCTCGTTCACGAAGTTGCCCATGGAGATGAACTTCAAGCCCTGGGCTGATTCTATCGGGAATATGACGCCATCGACCACGTTCGGCTTGCCGAGGGAGCCAAGCATGACCGGGATAGAAGAGCCGTGCACGTCGGCGTCGAGGATCTCGACCGAATGACCCGCCCGGTCGAGCGCGGCCGCCAGGTTGACGGCGACGGTGCTCTTGCCGACGCCCCCTTTGCCGCTCACGACGGCGATGATGCGGGTCTTCGACTCGTCGCGGAAGGCAGGGGCGAGCTCGGAGGGGCCGCCGTGCAGCGAGGTGAGCAGGTTCTGGCGGTCCTCGTCGGTCATCACGCCGAAGTCCACCTCGACGGCCTCGACGCCTTCGAGCATCACAAGACGATCCTTGATATCCGTGGTGATCCTGTGCTTCAAAGGACAGCCAGCGGTCGTGAGGGCGACGCCGACGGTCACGCTCGTCCCCACGATCTCGATGCCCCGGATCATGTTCAGCGACACAAGGTCGCGCCCGATCTCCGGGTCCCTCACATCCCTCAATGCCTCACGAATACCAGCCTCCGAGAACCCGTCAGCAGGCTTTTCCTCCCGGGGAGTGCGGTCTACCAATTCCTCCGCCGTCTCGGTCTCGACATGGACCTCCGCGGCACCGTTCGATGATTCGTCTTTGCCGGTGCGCCTACGAAACCAGTCAACCACGTCTGCCAACCTCCTCCGGCACTACCGACCGGCGATTCCAATTAGCCTGAAAAGAACGGGGAAAAACGTCATGCCTCGGGCCAATATTAACACAGGGACAGCCCGCCTCTGTGCGGGCGTTCAAGACGGTCGATACTCACCGAAGACCCCGCGCAACGTATCCGACACCTCGCCCAGCGTCGCCAGTTCGGCGAGGGCTTCTCTCATCGGATAAAGGAGGTTGCCTTCGCCTTCAGCGGCGCGCTTCAGGCCGGAAATCGCCCTCTCGACGGCCGCGTTGTCCCTACTCCCTTTGAGGTCGGCCAGGCGTTTGGCCTGCCGGTCGCGGATGGTCTCGTCGACCATGTGGAGCTCCATGTCGGGATCTTCGGTACCTTCCGAAGCGTAGCGGTTGACGCCGACGATTATTCGTTCTTCCCTCTCTACCTCCCGCTGGTAGCGGTAGGCGGAGTCTTCGATCTCGCGCTGCATGAACCGCTCCTCGACGGCCTTTACCGAACCCCCCAGCTCGTCGACGCGGCGGATGTAGTCCCACGCCTCCTTCTCGACCGCGTCGGTAAGCGACTCTACATAGTAGGAGCCGGCGAGCGGGTCTGACGTGTCCGTCAAACCGCCTTCCGAGGCGAGGATCTGCTGGGTCCTCAGGGCAATGCGCGCGCTGCGCTCGGTCGGGAGCGCGAGGGCCTCATCGAAAGCGTTGGTGTGCAGGCTCTGGGTACCCCCGAGCACGGCGGAGAGGGCCTGGACAGTGGTCCGGACTATGTTGTTTTCGGCCTGCTGGGCCGTCAGGGAGGAGCCGGCTGTTTGCGTGTGGAAGCGGAGCTTCAGGCTTCTCTCGTCGGTGGCGCCGAAACGGTCACGCATGATAGAGGCCCACATCCTCCTCGCCGCCCTGTACTTGGCCACCTCCTGGAACAGGTCGTTGTGGGCGTTGAAGAAAAACGAGAGCCTCGGCGCGAACTCGTCCACCTCGAGCCCGGCTTCTACCGCGGCCTCTACGTAGGCTATGGCGTTGGAGAGCGTGAACGCCAGCTCCTGCACGGCGGTCGAGCCCGCCTCCCTTATGTGGTAGCCGCTTATGGAGATGGTGTTCCAGCGCGGCAAATCCCGGGCGCAGTACCCGAACATGTCGGTGGTGATCCTCATCGATGGTTTCGGCGGATAGATGTAAGTGCCGCGGGCCAGGTACTCCTTCAAGATGTCGTTCTGCGTCGTGCCCGTTACGTTACCGGCCTCCACTCCCTGTTCCTCGGCGACGAGCGAGTAGAGCAGTAGGAGGATCGAGGCTGTCGCGTTTATGGTCATCGAGGTTGACACCTCCCCGAGGGGAATGCCGTCGAAGAGGTCGCGCATATCGAGGAGTGAGTCGATGGCGACGCCGACCTTACCGACCTCCCCGAGGGAGAGCTCGTGGTCGGAGTCTCGGCCCATCTGCGTGGGAAGGTCGAACGCGACGGAGAGTCCTGTCTGGCCGTTTTCCGTGAGGTACTTGAAGCGGGCGTTGGTCTCCCTGGCCGTGCCGAAACCGGCGTACTGGCGCATGGTCCATGGCCTGCCGCGGTACATGGTCGGGTAGGGGCCCCGCGTGTAGGGGTACTCGCCAGGGTCTCCAAGCTTCTCGGGGTAGTCGAAACCTTCGAGGTCACCGGGCTTGTACAGGGTTTTTACCTCGATGCCAGACTCCGTGTGGCGCTCCTCGCGGCGTTTCTCGGTGTCCATGGCACTTCCTCCCCGCTCGTCTCAGGCGTGCGGCAATTCTACTAGCTCGGTGAGCACCCCGAAGGCTCCCTCCGGGTGGACGAACGCGATCCTCATCCCTCCGGCCCCCCTCCTCGGCTCCTCGTCGATCAGGTTTACGCCGTTGCGTTTCAACTCCGCGAGGGCCCCCCGCAAATCATCGACCTCGAAGGCGACGTGGTGGAAGCCCTCGCCGCGTTTCGCCAGGAACTTGCCCACGGGAGAGTCGGGACGCGTCGGCTGGACGAGTTCGATCTGCGATTCACCCACCGTGAACGTCGTGGCGACAATACCCTGCTCCTCGACCACCTCGGGTTCTCCCGGCGCGGCCCCGAAGTTGTCCCTGTAGAACTCGGAGGCTGCTTCGATGTCCCCGACCGCGTAGCCGAGATGGTAGATCCTGTTGAGCATTCTTCTCCCTGATCGCGGACTCGTGTTGGCAGAACTGAATTGTAGAGCATGGAGATCCGCTAGAATCACCCATAACCTAGGGCAGGAGGCAACGGTGGCACAGAGGGTGATAGGAACGATAGAGGAGCTGTCACAGGAGCGCGAGTGCCTCCTGGCGAGGGAGGGCGCGCACCACGCGGATGCGGCCGACCGTCGGCGGCTCGGGCAGATAGACCACGACCTGCAGGTACTCTGGGACCTCAGGCGCAGGCAGCTTTCGGGAGAGACGATCGACCTCGAAGACGACTTTTTCGACCGCTTTACGATCGACCCAGGTCGCGACGCGCCTGGCCGTTAGGCCAAATCAGCAGGGGCGCGCAGCCGCAACAGGGGTGTAGGGGCCGTTCGCGAACGTCCCTCCTACGAACCGCCCCATATAAACTGTCTCTAGAACCCCAGGCGCGTGTTGATGTCGGCCCACTCGGCTGCGGCTGACGTTTGATCAAGGATCTTCTTGAGCTCGAGCATGTCGTCTTCCGAAAACGCCGTCCGGCCAGCATCGGGCACGAAATTCATCGCGCGGCCGTCCGAGTAGCGTACTACGATTCGGGTCACCCCTACGCCCTGTTCCGCCGGCCCGTGCGCCTCGCGGGTCCGCTGTATGCCGTGCAAATTTTCCTCCGTTTCAGGTTAGTTCTTCTTGCCCTTGCGGATGCTGTGGGCCAGGGAGTCCAGGTATGCTCCCAGCTGCTGAAGCTCGTAGGCCCCGAACTCGTCGCGCTGCTTGGGACGCAGGATGTCCTCGTCGTCATTGTCGAACTCGATGACGATCTCCTTGATCCCGTAGGGGTCTACGCTGTTCCCCGCCATGTCGAGTGGGCTACCCCTCCAATGCCTGTCGTTCCCTTCCAAGCCTCTCCTCTCCGCGGCGTGTACGTCTGTCTCTCTGGAGAATATTAGAGTATCGGCGGCGCGGGCGTAAGTCAGAGCGGCCACAGCGGCGCCGCCGCGACGAGCAACGGGGCGACGACGAGCGCCGGCAGCATGTTCGCGACGCGCACCTCCTTGAGGCTCAGGAGCACGAGCCCTAAGCCCAGAAGCAGCACGCCGCCGGTGGAGGTCAGAGCCAGGGTCATGGGCTCGCTCATAAACGAGCCGAACAGCGCTCCCGCTAGCGCCAAAGCGCCCTGCACGACCAGAACAGATCCTGCGGACAGCAGCACTCCCCAGCCAAGTACGGAGGCGAACGAGAGCGAGGCGACAAAGTCGAGGGCGCTCTTGAGGGCCAGCAGCCGGTAATCTCCCGAGATCCCATCCTGCAGCGAACCCAGAACCGTGAGCGGCCCGACACAAAACAGCAGGTTGGTTGTCACGAAAGCCCGGCTCACCCGGCTTTCGCCTTTCGAGAAACGACGCTCCAGGGTGTCCCCAGACCGCTTGAGGACATCGTCGATACCGAGGATTTCGCCGATGGCGAGGCCCAGGATCACGCTCACCAACGGCACGAGGGGGTTGTCGAAGCGCAAGAAACTCTGGATGCCGACGAGGACCGTAACGAGCCCGATGGCGTGCTTGG
>DATDKB010000210.1:0-6348 GCA_036520255.1 Rubrobacter sp.
TGAATAGAACTCGCCGTCGAAGCGTAGCGAACGCTCGTCGCTCCACACGAGCTTCATGACCTTGATAGCCTCCTCGACGGAGCGGACTGCCTCGCCCGGGCTTCTGCGCGGGCCGTCCATGGCGACCACGGCGTCCCAGAACGCGCCAGCGCCGAGGCCCATCTCGATCCTGCCTCCCGAGAGCACGTCGAGGCTTGCGGCGGCCTTGGCGAGCATGGCCGGCGGGCGAAGCGGCAAATTGGCGACGTCGGGGAAGAACCGGACGCGCTCGGTCGCTGGGACGAGCGTAGCGATGAGGGTCCAGGTGTCGAGGAAGCGCCGCTGGTAGGGATGGTCCTGGATGCCGAGGAGGTCGAGGCCAGACCGGTCCGCGGCCCTCGCAACTCGCCTCGCCCAGTCCGGGGGGTCGGCCAGCGGCTCCACGCTGACGCCGAACTCCAGGTCCCTGCCGTAATCCGTCATGGGACCTCCTTGCTTATGGTGCTCTTCAGGCCGAAAGAGGCGATAAACGCTACGATCGTCGCGGCGCTTACGAGAAGGAACGCGTCGGAGTAAGGCGCGGCCCCGAGGACGTAGAGCGGGTTTATGGCGTCCGCACCCGCCTCGTTTCTGAAGGCCAGGAAAGTGGCAGCGACCGCCGGTCCGAAGCCGCCGCCGAGGAAGAAGATCATCTGGTAGATCCCGAGCCCGACCCCGCTCTCCTCTTGCGAGAGCGTCGCGGTGGCCGCGTTGGCGTTTGGCGAGTTGACCGCCGCGAACCCGAGGCCAAGCCCCAACAGGCCCACGCTCACCAGGAGCGCCGGGGCCCCAGCGGCAAAGGCCGAGACGAAGAACGTGGATACCAGCATGACGACCAGCCCGGTCCTGACGAGCGCCCGTGGGCCGAAGCGGTCGGAGAGCCGGCCCGCGAGCGGTGAGAGCACCGCGACGGTTACGGCTCCGGGCGCCAGCACGAGCCCGATCCCCGCCGCAGGCAGGCCGTTTTCTTCTGAGAGGAGGAGCGGTGACAGCACGAGGCTCCCGATGTTGGCGAACATCATGAAGAACCCGACCGCCGCCGTAGAGAGGAACGCCCGGTTCCGGAAGAGTCCAGGCGAGACGAAAGGCACGCTCGCCGTCCGCGTACGCCACACGAAGAAGACCGCGAGCAGGGCGGATAGGACAAAGCTACCCCACGAGATGGGGGACCGAAAACCGCTTACCTGCCCCTCGGTGACGCCGAGGAGCGCGAACCCGGCGCAGAGCGCGAGCGAGAGCCCGCCGGGCACGTCGAAGCGCCGGATGGTCTCCGCGAAGCCGGTCCGCTCGGTCTTGGAGGCGCCGGGCAACGCGCGCAGCGCGCCGGGGATGAGGCCGGCCGACAGAACCACGGTCAGCAAGAACAAGACGTGCCACCCGAGAAAACCCGCGATGAGGCCACCGAAGACGGGCCCGATCGCCGCCCCCGCGCCGACGCTCGCCGAGAGCAGCCCCAGCGCCGTGCCGCGCTCTCCCGGCGGAAGCGACTTCGCAACCGCCGCGAAGCCCAGGGCCGGTATCGCCGACGCGCCGATCCCCTGTACGATGCGTCCGGCGACGAGCAGAGGCAGGGTGGGGGCCAGCGCGCAGAACAACGAGCCCAGGGCGAGGACGGCGAGGCCGACCGCGAACGTGCGGCGCAGGCTGTAGAGGTCGGCGATCCGGCCGTACAGAGGGATGCCTACGGCGAAGACGAGCAGGTAACCCGTGATCACCCATCCCACCTGGCCCTGGGTCACCCCGTAATCCTTCTGTATGTCAGGCACCACGACGTTCACGAACGTCTGGTTCAGGACGGAGACGAGAATGGCCGTCACCACTACGACGAGGAGCAGCCGGGTACCCCCCGGCCGCTCCTCCGTGCTCGCGGCCCTCTCGGCGCTCAAGCCACCGCCCCGACGCGCTCGTAAGCCCCAATCTTCTCCGCGAGATCCACGACAAGCTCACCAAGACTGTCCAGCCGCCGTCCGTAATTGTCGTCCGTGATGTCCCCCCCGTCGTCGGTGTGTTGCCAGGCCTTGGTAACCCCGACCATGAGGGGCGCGACGATCCCCCGCAACGAATGCACCACGTTGACCATCGCGGCGTTGGCGTTGGCGGCCGCCTGCTCGCCCCCGGCGGTCGAGATAAGGCCGACCGCCTTCCCATCCAGGTAGGCAGGCTCTTCGTTGCTCAGGAACTGCACGAAGTCTAGCGCGTTCTTCGTGACGCCCGCGAGCGTACCGTGGTATGCCGCCGTGCTCACGAGCAGCGCGTCGGCCTCGCGCATTGCCTCGATCAAGCGCCGCGCACTCTCACCGTACTCGTCGAGCGGCTTGCCCGGTTCGTACATCGGCAGCCGCAGCTCTTTAAGGTCGAGAAGCTCGACCTCGGCCCCGGCCTCTTCAGCCGCGGCGAGCGACCTCCGAAGCGCGCCGAGGCTGGTCGAGTTTTCCCGCAACGTGCCGCCTATGCCAACGACCTTCAAAGATCCGTCTCCGCCTGGCAAAATCCATCATCTCCAAAATCATGCGTCGTCCTAAAGTTCTATTGCCTGGCCCCGAATCCGGAGTCCAGGTTACTCTTTACCCGATCTAACAACCTTCGAATTGTCAGGCGGTCTCTGGCGTTTATGCCGGCGAGCACCGTCTGCTCGGCCCGTTCCCAGCAACGCACGACGGGCTCTTCGAGGGCCCGTCCCTGCCCGGTGAGGTAGATGCGCAGGCTCCTGGCATCCTCCGGGTCGGCCCTGCGCTCCACGAGGCCGCAGGTTTCGAGCCGCCGCAGCATCTTTGTAATCGTGGGGGGCTCGACGCCCAGGCGCTCGGCGAGCTCGCCGCCGCGCAGCCCGTCGTCCTGCCAGAGCTCCACGAGCACCATCTCCTGGCCGACGTGCAGCCCGTGCTCGGCCAAAAGCTCCCCGACATAGGCCCGGTGCGCCCTGCATACCTTGGCCAGCGCGAAACTCGTGTTCTGCCTGATCGGATGTACCCCCGCGGCAGTACGCGTCTCAGGCATCAACCCACCGACCTCGCGTTCTGGCTGAAGGCATCCGAGTCGATTCCCCAACCGACGATGCGCCGGGGCAGGATCCGGATCAACTCCTCCGCGAAGTCTTCCATAATCTCCTTTCCTCCCTCAGAGTGGATCTCGGCCCTGCCGCGCACCTCGACCCCTCGCACCCGCCATGGCGGAAGCACATCATCGACCACGAACGCTGCCTTCCCCGTCTTACCAGCGTCCCTGAACTTCTTGCTCCCGGCGAAGTTGTGCCCGCCGATGTCAACCGCGTCGAGCTTCGCGTTGTACCTGAACGCAACAGGCACGACGTGCGGCCTTCCCTCGGCATCGACGGTCGCGAGCCGGCCCAACCGCTGCTCGTTGAGGTACTCGATCTCCTTCTCCGTGAACGCGCTCATGCCCTTGCACCATTCCGCGCCGTCAACCGCTCATAGTTTTTCCTGAACAGATCAAGCGCCCCATCGACGTCCGCTTCGCCCCGAATCTTGTAGCTCACCCACCCGGTCTGCGGCAACACATGATGCACCTGCGCCGCGCCGGCCTTGACCAGCGCCTCCCTCGTCCTTACCGGAAACGGCAGATCTGCCATCCTGTCGCCGTGAAGGTGGCCGATCTCATGCCCGTTCACCCGAAACTCGACCCCACCAAACCGGTGCTCCCGCGCCTCGACCCCGGGCCATCCCCCAACCTCACGCCCGATCCTCTCCCTGATGCCCGCCACGTCACCCTCCTGACTTGCCGGCATTTAGTTAGCCGGCTAACTAAATCGTACCACTGGCCGGTACGGTTTCAACGAGGGCGGCTGGCGAGCCGCCCCTACGTTGCATTGTTGATAATGCGGGCAACTGGCGGTCGACGCACCGGTAGAAGGACGGTATCCGACCTGTACCTTTGTACGGTTTCGGGGTTGGATCTCCGCGCGATGGTAGGAGCATCGCGTGTCGACAACGGTGGCATCCCAAGATCACGTACCGCCTAATGCAAAACCAACAACAACGCCGGGACGGAGAGCACGGACACCGCCGTCGAGACGAGGATGGCGCTCGAGGTACGGGCGACGTACACGTCGTATTGACGGGCGACAATAAAGACGTTGGCCGCGATCGGGAGTGCGGCGCCGAGCAGCGCCGCGGTCGCCCAGAGCGGTTGCACATCGAAGAGCAAGGTCGTCGTCAGGAAGAGGACCGTGGGGTGGAGGACAAGCTTCATGAACGTCATGTAGGAGACTGCGGCCGTACCGCCGGCGACCTTGCGGCCGGCGAGGGTGGCGCCGAGGGCGAACAGGGCGCAGGGTCCAGCCGTGCCGCCGAGCAGGGCCAGGAAGTTTGCCAGGGGCGTCGGGGTGTCGAGGCCGACCGCCGATGCCGCCAGGCCCGCGAAGATAGACAGGATCAGGGGGTTCTTCGCGAGCGCAACAAACGTGGAGAGCGCGGCGGCGGGGAGGCTTTCGGCGCTCCCTTTAGATGACTCGATGATCACGATGCCGAGCGGAATGATCAGGATACCGTCGAGGGTGAGGCCTACGACGATGGGGACGGCCGCCTCCCCGCCGAAGACGGCAGAGATAAGTGGTATGCCCATGTAGCCCGTGTTGGCCAGCACCGCCGCAAGCCCCTGCACCGCGGCCTCCGCGCGCCCGATCCCGAACAATCGTCGTCCGGCGAGCGTGGCAAGCGTAAAGACGGACAGGCTTGCCGCAACGTAGGCCCCGATAAACGGCCCGTTTACGACCTCTGCGATGGGCGACGAGGACATCAGGCCGAACAGGAACGCGGGAAGAGCGAAGTAGAAGACAAACGTGTTGACCCCGGCCGCCGCCGTCTCGTCGAGGAGCTTCAGCCGACCCGCGCCGTAGCCGCAGAAGATCAGGGCGAAGAAAGGCATAGCGATGTCGAGCACGGAGCGCAAGGCCAGACCATCTTACACGCAGGGTAGTGGACTCCGTTCTAAGCGGGGCTGAACCCGCCCGGCGACGCGTCCTCGCTCTCCGCGCGATTGCGACCGAGGGCCTTGGCCTTGTAGAGTGCCTGATCTGCCCGTTCGATGAGCGTCTCGGGGGTATCCCCGATCTCGTACTGCGCGAAACCGAATCTCGCGTTACGGCGGGAGTGGAGCCGGAAATCTGGCGGGCGATCTCCGCCCTGGGTCGCGCTACCAACCGGCTCGCTTCGCGAACGCCGGTCTCCGGTGCCAGGATGATAAACCCTTCGCACCCCCGGCGGCCCAGCCGGTCGGTAGCGCGGAGTATGGGTTCACGGCCCTGACGACCTCACGAGACATCCTTGACGCAGGGTTGGGGCTCCGTTACGCTCGGCATGGAAAAAGCCAGCAAAAGTGCATGGTCGGGGTAAGGGGTCTCAATACGCGTGCTCTTTGGGAGACGGGATCGGAGGTGGCGCGTGTCGTAGTGAAACGCGGGAACGTTGCCCGGATGGATGTTAGGGGTCCGTATCGAGAGGAGAGTGCGTGATGGCTGGAGATTATGTTCTGGCGATAGATCAGGGAACCACTTCGAGTAGGGCGATCGTCTTCAACCACGACAGCGCGACGGTGGGGGAGGCCCAGAAGGAATTTACCCAACACTATCCCAGGCCAGGATGGGTCGAGCACGACGCCAACGAGATCTGGGACGTCACCCTAGGCGTTATGCGCCAGGCGCTCGAAGACGCTGGGGTATCGCCCGGCGACATAGCGGCCATCGGAATAACCAACCAGCGCGAGACCGTGGCCTTGTGGGACAGAGAGACCGGGGAGCCCGTCCACAACGCCATCGTGTGGCAGGACCGGCGGGGGGCCCAGATCTGCACGGAGCTCTCCGAGCAGGGCTACGACGAGATGGTCGCAAACAAGACCGGACTCGTTATCGACGCGTACTTCTCGGGCTCGAAGGTGAAGTGGCTCCTGGACAATATCGACGGCCTCAAGGAGCGGGCGCAGAACGGCGAGATCGCCTTCGGCACCATGGACACGTGGCTGATCTGGAAGCTGACCAACGGTAAGGCCCACGTCACCGACTACACCAACGCCTCGCGCACCCTGATGTACAACATCTTCGACCTCAAGTGGGACGACGAGCTATTAGAGATGCTGGGCGGCGTGCCGCGCGAGATGCTCCCCGAGGTCAAGCCGAGCTCCTTCGTCTACGGCGACACCGACGCCGAGGTCTTCGGGGCCGAGGTGCCGGTAGCTGGCGTGGCCGGCGACCAGCAGGCCGCGCTCTTCGGCGAGGTCGCTTTCGATCGGGGCCTCACCAAGAACACCTACGGGACCGGGTCCTTCGCCCTGATGAACACCGGTACCGAGCCAATAAAGAGCGAGCGCCAGATGCTC
>DATDKB010000211.1:0-4928 GCA_036520255.1 Rubrobacter sp.
CTTCTCGGTGGTCCTCATAGATACCTGGATCTACACGCCGTTCGTGATCCTGATCCTGCTAGCCGGTATGCAGTCCATCCCGGAAGAGATCCACGAGGCGGCCCGGGTGGACGGGGCCACCTACCTGGGGAGGGTGTGGAACCTCGTCGTGCCCCTGCTCAGGCCGTTCTTTATCATCGTCATCGTCTTCAGGGGCATAGACTCGCTCAAGATGTTCGACATCATCTACACCGCAACGAGAGGCGGGCCGATCAACGCGACCATGAACCTGCACGTGCAATCTTATTTTACGGGCATCCGCTCGCTCAACCTCGGGTACTCCATGGCCTTCTTGGTAGTGCTCTGGATCCTCTGCTACGCGCTGGCGTTCTTCTTGCTCAGGCTCCGGCGAGGGAGGTTGGCTTAGTATGTTAGGGAAGGGTAGCAGCAAGGCTGGCCGCGCGCGGCGCAGGAACGATATCCTAGCTTTCCTGGCGCTGCTTGCCTACACGGCCTTCGCGCTGTTCCCGCTATTCTGGATCTTCCTGCTCTCGCTCAAAACGCAGCGAGACGTGATCGCCACGCCCCCCAAGTTCTTCTTTACCCCGACCCTGCAGAACTACACTGAGGTACTCTCGCGCCCGGACTTCCTGACACCGTTCAAGAACTCTCTCATAGTCACCTCAGGGTCCCTGCTCCTCTCGGCGTTCATCGCCCTCCCAGCGGCCTACGCGCTGGCGAGGATGGAGTTTCGGGGCAAGGAGGACCTGGCTTTCGCGTTCCTTTCCTTGAGGTTCGCGCCGGAGTTGATCATATTGCTTCCTTTGTTCGTGATCTACCAGTCCTTCGGGCTCTATGATACGTACATCGGCCTTATCCTGATCTACCAGCTCATCACCTTCCCGCTGATGGTGTGGATGATGCGCTCCTTCCTAGAAGATGTGCCCAAGGAGCTGGAGGAGGCCGTCCAAATAGACGGGGGGAGTTGGTTCACCAGCTTTCGCATGATAATCACCCGGATAGCCCTGCCTGGGCTCGCGGCGAGTTGCGTGCTGTCGTTTATCTACGCCTGGAACCACTTCGTCTTCGCGCTGGTACTGGCCTCGCAGAGGACCCAGGTCATCACCGGCGGCCTGCTGCAGTTCATCTCCTTCGAGCAGATCCAGTGGGGCGCCATGGCCGCCGGCGTGATGCTCGCCATCATCCCCGAGTTCATCATCGCGGTGTTCGCGCTGCGCTACATGATCCGGGGCCTCACTGCTGGGACTGTCAAGGGATAACACCGGTGCCGAACACAGACACACCGGGGTAAAGCCAGGCGTCCGGCGACCCGCTCCGGAGAGAGGAGGGTGCGATTATGCAAGGGGTGATCCTACCGGGCAAGGAGCGGGTGGAGATCAAGGAGTTCGACCGCCCGGACCCCGATCCGGGCCAGGTGCTCGTCCAAATGAAGGCATCTGGTCTCTGCGGCAGCGACCTGCGCGCCATCTACCACGAGCACAGGGGGTCGGACCCCAACGAGCGCTACCAGAACGTGATAGCGGGCCACGAGCCGTCAGGGCGGGTCGTGGCCGTCGGACCGGGCGTGGGTGGCTTCGCGGAGGGCGACAGGGTGGTCGTCTACCACATCGCCGGCTGCGGTCACTGCGAGGAGTGCCGCAAGGGGTTCATGATCGGGTGCCACTCGCTCGGTAGGTCAGCCTACGGCTGGCAGCGCGACGGAGGCCACGCCGACTACCTCCTGGCCGAAGCCCGCACCCTCCTCCACCTTCCCGACGAGCTTACCTACGCCGACGGTGCCCTGGTAGCCTGCGGGTTCGGGACCGCCTACCAGGGGATATTGCGCGCCGGAGTCTCAGGGCGCGACAGGGTCCTCGTCGTGGGGCTCGGACCCGTCGGACTCGGGGCGGTCATGCTCGCAGCCTCCAGCGGCGCTGAGGTCGTAGGCGTGGACCTCGTCCCTGAGCGCCTGGAACTGGCGAAGAACACAGGTGCCGCGCACGTTGTGAGGGGCGGGGAGGGCGCGGCTGAGCAGGTCATGGAGTTGACCGGTGGCCACGGCACGGAGGTCGGCATGGACTGCTCGGGGAGCGCGGCCGGCAGGAAGCTGTGCCTGGAAGCGGCCCGCACGTGGGGAAGGGTGGTCTATCTCGGGGAGGGCGGCTCCGTAACCTTCGAGCCAAGCCCGCTGCTGTTGCACAAGCAGCTCACGCTGCACGGCTCGTGGGTCTGCGGCATAAACGAGATGGGGGACCTCCTCGAGCATCTGGCCCGCAAAGGGCTGCATCCCGATGCGACCGTGACCCACACCTTCTCCCTCTCCGACACCAGAGAGGCCTACGAGACCTTCGACGGAGGCAGGACCGGGAAGGTCGTGATCCTCTGGGAGGACACGTGAGCGCGGGTGCTTCCGAGGCCTCCTTTACCATCGGAATAGATCTGGGTACGCAAAGCGTCCGGGTGGTCTTGGTGGAAGAGGACGGAACGGTGGCACGATCCGCCAGCGCCCCGCTCTCCAGTGTCCGCTCCGAGGAGGTGCGCCACGAGCAGGACCCCGAAGCGTGGTGGGAGGCGGTCGGCAGGGCCGCCGGCGAGGTAACGGGTAGGCTCGACGGCGAGAGGATAGAGGGGCTCGCCCTCTGTTCCACCTCGGGGACGATCCTGCTCGCTGACGACGAGGGTCGGCCGCTCACACCCGCGATCATGTACAACGACGGCCGCGCCGCGGAGGAGGCAAGGGTCGCGCAGGAGGTGGGTGAGGAGGTCTGGAACTCGCTGGGATACCGCATCAGCGGCTCCTACGCGCTGCCGCGGCTCTTGTGGCTCCTACGCCACAGGCGAAGCGAAGGCGCCTCACGCATGATGCACTCCGCCGACTTCGTCGCCTCGCGGCTCGCGGGCGAGCCGGTGGCCACCGACTGGAGCCACGCGCTCAAGACCGGCTACGACCTCGTGAACGGGCGATGGCCCGAGGAGGTCATGGAGCGGCTCGAGGTCCCGATCTGGCTCCTGCCGTCGGTCGTGCGTCCGGGGACCCAGATCGGCGAGGTCGATGTCCCCGCCTCCGAGCATACCGGCATCCCCGCGGGGACCCCCATCCGGGCCGGGATGACGGACAGCTGCGCGGCCCAGATCGCGGCCGGAGCCCTCGAAGAAGGAAGCTGGAACTCGGTGCTAGGCACCACCCTGGCGCTGAAGGGCGTGACCCAGAAACTCTTGCGCGACCCCGGTGGTGTGGTCTACTGCCACCGCCACCCCGATAGCGGGTGGCTGCCAGGTGGGGCCTCAAACACCGGCGCCGGCATCATCTCGGAGATGTTCCCCGAAGCCGACCTCGACGACCTGAACGAGAGGGCCGCCCGGCACGGCCCCTCCACCGCTGTGTTCTACCCGCTTGCCTCCAAGGGGGAGCGCTTCCCGTTCGCCGATCCCGAGGCCCGATGTTTCTGGGTCGGCGAGCCCGAAGACGAGGCGGACCGCTTCAGGGCCGTTCTCGAGGGTGTCGCGTTCGTCGAGCGGCTCTGCTTCGTTCACCTCGAGTCGCTCGGGGCGAGCGTGTCGGGCCCGGTTAGCAGCACCGGAGGCGGCGCGAAGAGCCGCCTGTGGTCTCAGCTGCGGGCCGACGTGCTCAGGATCCCCGTCGTCGTCCCGCGCTCGTCCGAAGGGTCGGTAGGGATGGCGATCCTGGCACGAGCAGGCGACGGCTCCGTCGCCGAAGCCGCCTCGCGTATGAGCCAGAAGGAGTGGGAGTTCGAGCCAGCGGACGCCGACGGCAGGCTCGCCGAGAACTTCGGGCGCCTGATGGCGGCCTTTGTCGAGAGGGACTACATTCCTGAAGACCTCGCCGAGCGCGCGAGGATGGAAAGGTGAGCGACCCGGTGAAGCTGCTGCTCGCCCGCCACGGGCAGACCGAGTGGCACAGCGACAACCGCTACGTCAGCAGGACCGACATCGGCCTGACCGAGACGGGTCACTCGCAGGCCCGCGCCCTCGCTCACCGCGCAGAGCGAGAGAAGGTAGACCTCGTGCTCTCCTCCCCCCTGGCGCGGGCGCTCCTGACGGCGAAGCCAGCGGCGGCGGCCCGCAACCTCGAGCCCGAGACCGACGAGCGGCTGCGGGAGCTGGACTTCGGCGAATGGGAGGGGAGGACCTTAGCGGAGATTCGGGAAGAAGATCCAGAGTCCGTGCGACGCTTCGAGGAATCGGGGGAGCACGGGTTCCCCGGCGGCGAGCCTCTGCACGAGGGAGCCGAGAGGGTTTTCGATGTCTTCGCGGAGCTCGCCCGCTCGCACGCGGGCGGGACGGTGCTCGTCGTGGCGCACAACACGCTGCTCAGGCTCGCGCTGTGCCGGATGCTCGGCGTCGAATTGGGACAGTACCGGCGCCTGTTGCCGCGCGTGTTGAACGGGGCCTTGAGTGAGGTGCACTTCACTGAGAGCGGGGGAGCGCTCTACTCCTTTAACGACACGGGAGGACCGGAGTGAAGGCGCAGCGGGCGGACGGCTCGTTTGGTGGGATCGAGCGCGAGGAGACGAACCTGTGAGCGTGGGTAAGGTACTGGTCGCGGGGGACCGCCACATACTTAGCAGCCTGATGGTCGAGGCGCTGCGAGAAGAGCTCGGGGAAGATCTCGACGTCGCCACCATCGACTTCGAGTGGCCGATGGAGCCGCACGTGAACGTCGCCGAGGTCAAGGAGGCGGCCGGTAGTGAGGAGGAGGTCATCGCGGCGGGCGAGGGCGCCGAGGTGATCGTAACCCAACTCGCCCCCATCACGCAGAAGGTCTTGGGCTCTCTCAAAGACCTGAAGCTCGTGATCGTGACGCGCGGTGGCCCGGTTAACGTCAACGTCGAGGCCGCCACCGAGAACGGCGTGATCGTCGCCAACGCCCCAGGACGCAACGCCCCCGCCGCCGCCGAGTACGCCCTCGGCCTCATGCTCGCCGCGAT
>DATDKB010000212.1:0-4170 GCA_036520255.1 Rubrobacter sp.
ATAACGGAGGCTATTGCTACTTGACCATCAACCAGAACCGCGATGGGTAGCGAGCCTTCGTCAAGGGCCTCCGCATCATTGTTCTGCAACCCGGTCACGAACCTCGCTTCGACGCCTCGCCCGGGGGCCTGCCTTTGGGCGAGCTCTGTCACGACAGAAAGACGACGGCAAACCCAGCCCCGATCGCCGCCCCCACGAGCGTCTGTAGCAAGGTGTGCGCCCCCTGCGCCACGCGAGCTAAGATCACAAGCGGAAGTATCAGCGGGAAAATGAGGCCCGACGGTCCGAGTAGCAGGAGCCCTGCGGCCGCCGCGTGTCCCGCGACGGTGCAGTGGGCGCTCGCCTTCCAGAGGAGCGTCACTAGGGCTACCACCGCGCTCGCAAGCCCCATCGAAAGCGTCAACAGAAATAGGTCTCGCGGGGCCTCGAGCAGGAACAGAACCGCGAGCAGGACGATGAAGGCGGTGAGCAGGAACAGGGCCGGCGTGAGGCGTTCGGCGCGGACGGAGATCCAGAAGTTCCCAACCCGCGAACGCCGCCGCATGAACAGGACGTACCCCGCTACGGCCACGGCCGCGAGCACCTCCACGGCCAGAAAGAAACCTCCCCCCGAAAAACCGGCATCCACGAACGCCACGAGGGCGTAGAGCGCCGTGAAGATAAAGAACGGGTTGAGCGCGTTGGTCAGGACGCTGGCAATCCTCTGAGAGCGAGCGGTCATGGTGGGTAGAATAGGGACCGTGCAACGTCCGCGCACACCCGCCGCCGAAAACAGGGGAAACCTGGAGCTCTGGTACGAGCTGGGACGTCTCTACCGGGAGGCGGGGGGCGGCGCGCAGCGGGCCACGAAGCTCGGCTTTACGAGCGTCTGCGCCACCGGTGCGCTAGTACTGCTCTCGGCTCCCGTGTTCGGCACAACGTGGGCAGGACCCTTCGCCGCCGCGATACCCGTGGCGGCCGGCTTGCTCTCTGGCGGCGGGCTGTTCCTGCAGCAACGGTCGAGGTCGCGACGTCGCACAGAGGCGGTCAGGACGCGGCTCGCGGAGCGCGGTCTCGAGGCGGGTCGTCCGGCGCGGGATGGGCTCGGCGCGTATTACGACGCGCAGCTCGTCTTGCTGAGGAGCGAGTACGAGTACCTACTGGTGCGTGGCGCCGGCAAGGCTGCCCGACTCTTCGAAACGACGTTCGGCTTCACCCCGGAGGACTCGTTCGAGACGGGGCCCTTGAACGTGGCCCCTGACACGCAGGAGATGCTGGACTTACGCGGGCGGTGGGAACGTAGGATCCACTCCAGAGAACAGCGCGGGATGGAGCCGCCCGCGTTGGGTCCGCGTGAGGAGATCTCCTACCGCGTCTTACCCAGGGAGATGACCGTGCCGGCCGAGCTGTCGATGCGCAGGGCGTACCTGGATATCTCGCGGCGCCTGATCCTGGAGCGCTACGGCCCAGACCCGGATGATCGGTCACATCCCATGCCCGAGATCCTGCGGCGAAGGGTGGAGCGCGACCTCCGCGAGTACGGGGCGCTTTCTAGAGTGCTACCTCGTTGATGGTGATCCACACCAGGATCGAGGCGACGGGCACGAAGCCCGCGAGGGCTGTGACGACCGTGGTAAGGGAAGAGGTCTTGTACGCGCTCTGGATGCCTATCCCCATCAAGACCATCAGGGCGTAGGTAAAAGCGAAGGCCCCGAGTATGGGTATCCAGGCGAACACCAGGGCGGACGCGGCGTAGGCGGCCATGCGGTAGACCTCCGTGAAGCCCGCCACCTTCCCGGCGAGCGTCCTGATCGAGAGAAGATACACGCCCGCCGTCACACCTACCCCGACCGGCGAGAGCACGGCAAAGAGCAGGGCGCCAACGATCGCCGCCCGCACGTCCGTGGCGTCCAATCCGCCGAAAAGGAGGTTCGAGGCCAGGGCGACCGTGGCGCCGAGGACGCCAGAGACCGCGCCGACGAGCAGCACGAAGACCGCGGGGTCCCTTATAGGGCCTTCGACCTTGAAGTTCAGATAAAAACTCCTCGGGGAGAACAGCACGGCCACGATCACCGCGATCGCGCTCGCGAAGGGGCGTTGCAGTTCGAACTCGGGGGCTCTTTCGCTTTGCACGAGCAAGATTATACAGTCCGTAGGGATCGCGCTTGCGAAATCGCTCTCGGAAACATAGACTTAGGGCCCTCGAAGATGGTGGCGGAGAGGATGTTCAAGCTCTACCTAACCTCGATACTGGCGACCGAGGTAGTAGCCCTCGCGGCGCTTGCGTTCCTGGCGCCGGATGTGACCCTGTTTCTCGTGCCCATAATCCCGCTGACGGTAGTCGTGGCGCTTGTCGCACGCCGCAAGTTCGATGGCCCGGTCCGTGGGCTGCGCCGACTCTCGCCTGAGGCGATCGCGCGTTACAGGCCAAAGGTCTCCTACACCGACTCCCCCGAGGCGCTCTCCTGCGCCATAGTAGAGCGTGCCGAGGAGATCCAAAAGGCCCTCGAAGAGTCCCCCTCCGACGAGGTCCGCGTCGAGATGTGCGCCCTCGGCTACAGGACCTGCGCGAACGACATGATCACGCTCACCCACCTCACGAACGAAGCCCTCCCCAACGCCTCCTTTATCAAACGCTTCCGGCTCCGCCGCAGCCGTAAGAAGGCAATAGACGCCCTCTCGGAAGCCAGAAAAGCGCTCCCACCGGGCGCCCTGCGCGCAGCACCGCAGGAAAGACAGTAGCGTTTCAGCACGCCTGCTTCGCAGCGCCGTGCTGAAAGCGGAGCCCAAAGGGCGTAGCGTGCTGAGTAGCTACACCGCGAGAATTTCGCGTACTTCGGGGACTTCGCGCCGGATCAGGCTCTCGATGGCGTAGACGAAATCGAGTTGGGAGAGCGGACATCCTTTGCAGGCGCCGAGCATCTGGATGCTGACGGCCCCGTTCTCCTCGTCGCAGGCCACGACCCTGGCGTCTCCGCCGTCGGCCCGGAGCGCCGGGCGGACCTTGTCCAGCGCCTTCTCTACCCTGTCGTGCATGTCCCGCTGCTTCTGCATCCGCTGTCGATTATATCCGTTTGTGACGCCGGGTATCATCGGAGACGGTAGTAGAATGGGGCACCGAATCTGCCTCTAGGGAAGGACGTTTATGAACAAGGACGAAGGGCGAAATTTGCTAGTCATCGGGGCGCCTGAGCACAACGCCGACGCCTATCATCTCTCGGGGTTCCTCGCACCGGACCCCGTAATCTGTCTACGCGTGGCCGGCAAGACGTACCTGGCCGTCTCGTCCCTTGAGTACGGCAGGGCCGAGAAAGAGGCTCCCGTAGACAGGCTCCTCTCCCACGACGAGTTGGAGATCATGCGCCTCGCCCGCGAGTTGAAGAGCGGCGCGAAAGCGTACGCTGCTGCTGTGGCAAACCTCCTCGACGGGATCGGCGCCCTTGGCTCTCCCATCGCCGTGCCGCCGGACTTCGGCATCGTGTACACAGACGAGTTGAGGGCCCGCGGCGTTACCCTCACGCCCGACGGCAAGCTCTTCGATGGCCTCAGGCGTGCCAAGACGGAAGGGGAGATCTCTCA
The DNA here is from genome assembly GCA_036520255.1 of Rubrobacter sp. Classification (GTDB taxonomy): domain Bacteria; phylum Actinomycetota; class Rubrobacteria; order Rubrobacterales; family Rubrobacteraceae; genus Rubrobacter_D. The sequence goes on from DATDKB010000212.1 coordinate 3,559, forward strand.
CATCCAGAAGACGCAAGAAGCCGTCGAGGCCGCCTGCGCTCACGCTGTCGAGATACTGGAGGAAGCCGGGATCGGGGACGACGGTACCCTTGAGTGGGAAGGCGAGACGCTGACGAGCGAGAAGCTGCGTGGGGAGATTGACGTGGAGCTTCTCAGGCGTGGTTGCGCCGCCGACGGCACGATCGTCGCCGGTGGACCGCAGGGCGCAGACCCGCACGAGCGCGGCCACGGTCCTCTCAAGGCGGGAGAGTCGATCATCGTCGACATCTTCCCGGTAGACCTCTCGACCCGCTACTACTCCGATATGACCCGCACCTTCGTCAAGGGCGAACCGAACGAAGGTTTGCAGGAGATGTACGACGCCGTCCTTGAGAGCCAGGAGGCAGGCCTCTCCATGGTAAGAGCCGGCGTAAACGGCAGGGACATCCACAACAAGGTCTCCGAGGTGTTGCACGAGGCGGGCTACAAGACCAACGTACACGACCAGGAGGAAGGCAAGCCGCTCACCGAGGGCTTCTTCCACGGCACCGGGCACGGGGTCGGGCTGGAGATCCACGAAGCACCCCGCGTCTCCCTGGCCGACGACGAGCTCGTTCCCGGCGACGTCATCTC
>DATDKB010000213.1:0-7249 GCA_036520255.1 Rubrobacter sp.
ACCGGCTATCGAGGAGACCACCGTGTCGCTGATCGTCGTGACGCCACGCTCGCTCTGGAGCGGGCTTTCGTTACGCTGCTCTTCTGACTCGCTCATCTCTTACTCTCCTCCGTCGACCAAGTTCTCTCGATTATTCCCCGAAACAGGCCATCGCAACCACAACGCCGGCGTCCGTAGCGCGGTGACGGGTGCCCGAAACCCCATCTCAGAGGAGCCGGTCTGGGGCCCCCGCGCCATCGGTGCCCGCCAACGTGATGTCCACCTCACAAGCTTCCCCCACCATCGGTAGAACCACCTGCCCGCCGTAGAGTTTCAGGTCGAACTGTCTGGCATCGTCTCCCTGGCGCACTTGCAAGAAGCCGGCGAGTCCTTCGGAGGTTCCTCCTGGTGTGAGATCGCGGGCGGAGCGATTGCAACGTTTCCTCGACGATCCTATACTTGCTTCGGTATACGATGGCCGCAAAATATCCGTGTGGTCTGTCATCACCTTACATTTCGAGAGTAGATCGGAGAAACACGTGAGAAAGCGGCTTATCCCAATCGGGCTCCTCCTCATGGTCCTGCTGCTCGCCGGATGCGGAGGACCGGCCTCGGAGTCGGGGTCCACGGACAGGTGCGATATGGAAGACCCACCCCTCTACACGGAGGGCGTGCTGACGGTCGCAACCGACAGGCCCGCATACCCGCCCTGGTTCAAGGGAAGTCCCAAAGACTACTCGGGGTACGAGGGCGACGTGGCAAACGAGATCGCCAAGCGTATGGACCTTCCAATAAAGTGGGTCGTCGAGCCGTTCAACAAGTCCTACGCGCCCGGCGCCAAAGACTTCGACTTTGATATAAACCAGATCACCATTACCCCCCAGCGTGAGAATGCCGTCGAATTTTCGGAAGGCTACTTCGACAACGCCCAGGGCGTGCTCGTGATGAAGGACAACCCAGCCGCCGACGCGAAGAGCATCTCCGACCTCAAGGACCTGACCATAGGCGCACAGGTCGGCACGACCGCCCTCGACTTCGTCAACGAGACGGTAAAGCCTGCGGAGGACCCCAAGGTCTACGACACCACCAACGACGCCAAGTCCGCGCTGGAGAGCGGCCAGATCGACGTATTCGTCACCGACCTGGTAACCACGGTCTACCTGCGCGACTTCGAGATCAAGAACTCGACCGTGATCGGGAAGTACCCGCGCAACGAGCAGTTCGGGATCCTCCTCGAGAAGGGCAACCAGCTCGTCGGATGTGTAAACGAGGCGCTCACCTCGATGAAAGAAGACGGGACCCTCGAGAAGCTGAAGAAAAAGCACCTGCAACAGTACCTGGACGTCCCCACCCTCGAGAAGTAGCGTGGGCGCGGGATCGTACAAAGTCGTCGCCGACTATCGCGCCGCGTACCCGGACCCCATCGTCATGAAGGCCGGCGAGAGGCTGCGAGTGGGCGTGAGGGACGAAGACAACGACGCCTGGGTGTGGTGCACGGAGTCTTCGGGAAAGAGCGGCTGGGTGCCCGTAGCCTACGTCCGGCTCGACGGCGAGGCGGGCACGGCGCTCCGCGATTACTCGGCCGTGGAGTTGTCGGTGCGGACCGGGGAGACGCTGGACGTGCTCGAGGAAGAGGCCGGCTGGGTCCTGGCCGGAGACTCGCGCGGGCGTTCCGGGTGGGTCCCGCTCGAGAACGTCGAACGGTCATGACCGCGAGGGGCCCCGCCCCAGAACCTTCGGTGCCCCGGGATGCGGACCGGGGCTCGCGGGCGCTCGGGAACCGCGGGGTGCTCGTGTCGAGCACGAGCACGGTCTTGTTCTTCGCCGTCATCGCGACCGTCGTGGCGGTCTCTCCGGGGAGCGGGCTCGTGGCCGAGCGGTTCTTCAGCCCGCAGAACCTGTGGCAGTCGCTCATTGGTTCGGGGAGCAACCCTTCGGTCCTCGGAGCGTTCCTGCTCAACGTAAAGATCTTTACCATCTCCGAGATCTTTATCCTCGTTCTGGCGCTCGTTATAGCGGTGGTGCGCGGGATACCCGGGCCCATATTCTTTCCTTTTCGGCTGGTCGCCGTGGCGTACACGGATCTTTTCAGGGGGGTGCCCTTGATCTTGGTCCTGTACATGATCGGGTTCGGGGTGCCGGGGCTTGGGTTGCCCTTCGTTTCCTACCTTCCCGACGTGACCTACGGCGTGGTCTCGCTGGTCCTCGTCTACTCGGCCTACGTCGCCGAGGTTTACCGCGCCGGCATCGAATCCGTGCACGAGAGTCAGAACGCGGCCGCCCGCTCCTTGGGCCTGACGCGCTGGCAATCTTTGCGGTTCGTGGTCTTACCGCAGGCCATAAGGCGCGTCATACCGCCGCTCCTCAACGACTTTATAGGACTCCAGAAGGACACGGCGCTCGTCTCCGTGCTCGGCTCGGTAGAGGCGGCGCGGGCGGCCCAGATCTACAGCGCCTCCGAGTTCAACTACGCGAGCTACGTCGTCGCCGCCCTGCTGTTCGTCCTGATCACGATCCCACTCGCCCGGTTTACGGACCGTCTGATCGCCCGCGACAAACGCCGCCGCGAAGCGGGAGCCCTGGCATGAACGAACGTCCCGCACTCCTGCTAGAAGGCGTACATAAATCCTTTGGGGAGAACGAAGTTCTCAAGGGGATAGATTTGACGGTCACGCCGCACGAGGTGGTATGCCTGATCGGGGCTTCTGGCTCGGGCAAGTCAACCCTTCTGAGGTGCGTCAACCTCGTCGAGCCGATAGACTCGGGCCGCATCGTGGTGGAAGGAGAGGAGATCACCGCCGATGGCGTGAACGCGAACCGCATCCGTCGCCGCATCGGCATCGTCTACCAGTCCTTCAACCTGTTTCCACACATGACGGTCATGCGCAACATTACCCTGGCCCCGCGTGAGGCCCTGAAACAAGACCGCGCCGAGACCGAGAAGAGCGCAAGCACGCTCCTTGAGCGTTTCGGGCTTCTGGACAAACGGAACGAGTATCCTGACAGGCTGTCGGGCGGCCAGCAGCAAAGGGTCGCCATCGTGCGGGCGCTCGCGATGCGCCCCCACCTCATGCTGTTAGACGAGGTCACGAGCGCCCTCGACCCCGAGCTCGTAGCCGAGGTCCTCGCCGTCATCAAGGAGCTTGCCCGAGAAGGGATGACCATGCTCATAGCGACGCACGAGATGGGCTTCGCCCGCGACATCGCAGAGCGCGTGTGCTTCCTCGATGCCGGCCGAATCCTCGAACAGGGACCGCCGGACAGGATCTTCACCGCTCCCGAAAACCCCCGTACCAGACAGTTCCTCACCCGCATCATCGAGGCTGGCAGGTTGTGAGCTGGCAGTTAAGCAAAACGCAGCTTCAGGATATTTTCGTGTACGGACCCCACCCTATGTGGTGGCACTTTCGTGCGATTGCACGAAATGGGCCGAAAGTTGTAGCGCGGGGCCTAGCGTGAGATTCGCGGGGGGTGATACCATGGCCCTGGTTGTTGCACCTCGACTAGGAGGAAAGGGTCCAGTGGACTAGCTAGTCAACAGCCATCTGCGGACCCTAGTGGTCCGTGGACCGGGTCGGTGGTCGTTCGCCAAAAGAGCGGCTTCCCGGCCCGGATATTTTTACCCGTCAGCGGGCAGCCTTCAGCTCAGGATACTTGTGCAATTCAGGAGCCTTTGCGCGACCTTCGGGTCCGGACGGACCGCGGGCTTTGTTCCCCACAAGCGATACGCCGAACGCCCTCACAACGCGGCCGGTAGGTGTGGGAAGATTACCCTGCTTGCCCCCGGTTTGCGGACAACGCACGAATACATCCGTCGTGCTCTCATGGCGTGGCAGCCACTATAGCGAACGGGTGTCAAGAATCCCGCGCCGCAGCGGTCGCCCGGGCGGCCGAACACGACATGCTCTGAGCCTGCTCCGTCCGTCTGTCTCAACACGGTAATCGCCGGCCGGGCGGCAACACCTCGGAGTTTTCGGCGCCAAGAAGGTGGTTGCGCGATAGAGTCTGGAGAGGGGGACGGGTACAATACCGGGTTGGGATGTTCCGCCAACCGAGGAAAGGGAGCGTGTCTGATCTACCGCCACAGATAGCGTCTTTCTTCCCCGTACCCGCTTGCTACGTTAGGCCCTTCGGGAAGAACCTCGATGCCTGACGGGCCGAACCACTTGCCTCGCGGCGCCTCGGCCGAGAACCAGGAAGAGACCGGCTCGCTTGTGATCTTCCCCTACGAACGCTCGGTGAATCGCCCATCCCATAACCTGCCGCTGGAGCTGACCAGCTTCATAGGGCGCGAGAAAGAGCTCGCCGAGGTGAAAGGGTTGCTCGGCGACGCTCGCCTAGTTACGCTCTGCGGCTCCGGGGGGGCGGGCAAGACGCGCTTAGCCCTGGCGGTGGCCCAAGAGATGGTCGAGGACTTCGGGGACGGCGTGTGGTGGGTGGAACTGGCCCCGCTCTCCGACTCCACACTCGTGCCGGGAGCGGTGGCACAGGCGCTAGGCGTGCGCGAGGTGCCGGATCGTTCGCCCACCGATGAGCTCGTGGAGCATCTGAAGCCCAAAGAGACGCTTCTGGTCCTGGACAACTGCGAGCACCTGGTGGACGGATGCGTCGCGCTCGCCGACGCCCTACTCAGGGCCTGCCCGAACCTTGGGATCCTGGCTACCGGCCGGGAGCCCCTGCGCATAGCCGGCGAGGCTGCTTGGCCGGTGCCTAGCCTCTCTCTGCCCGATCCTCAGGATCTGCCCCCTACCGCGGAGGTGGCGCGCTACGAGGCGGTCCGCCTCTTCTTCGAACGCGCGAAGGCAGTCGATGCGGGTTTCGCGCTGACGGAGGGCAGCGCGCCCGCGGTGGCGCGGCTGTGCCGGAAGTTGGACGGGATACCGCTGGCCATAGAGCTTGCAGCAGCGAGGGCGAGGACACTAACGGTCGCGCAGATAGCGGAGAAGCTGGAGGACCCTCTGGGGCTTCTGACCACGGGCAGCCGCGCGGCGGCACCGCGCCACCAGACGCTTAGGGCGGCCTTCCAGTGGAGCTTCGAGTTGCTCGACGAGCAGGAGCGGGAGCTGCTCGGGCGCCTCTCGGTGTTCGCGGGGGGGTGGGATCTGGAGGCAGCCGAAGCGGTGGGGGCAGGAGGGCCGGTGGGAGCGGGACGGGTGTTGGACCTGCTTTCGATGCTCGTAGACAAATCGCTGGTGGTGGCGGAGAAGAGCGGAGAAGAAGAAGGCACCTTTTATATGCGCTACAGGATGCTCGAGCCGGTCAGGCAGTTCGGGCGCGAAAAACTAGCCGAGAGCTTGGAGGAGTCGGAAGTCTCCAAGCGACACGCCGAGCACTACCTGGCCCTCGCCGAGAGGGCCGAGCCCGAGCTGTTGGGAGCGGATCAGGCAGAGTGGTTAGGGCGGCTGCGGATCGAGCTCGGGAACCTTAGGGCCGCGCTCTCGTGGTCGTTGGGGCCCGGCGATGGGGAGGACGAGCGCGCCGGGCTGGGGCTGCGGCTGGCGGCCGCGTTGTGGCGCTTCTGGGACATTCAGGGTTTCCAGGAAGGCAAACGATGGCTACGGGCGGCGCTGGAGAAAGACCCTGGAGGGTTTCCCGCCGTCCGGGCCCAGGCGCTCAGTGGGCTCGGTTGGTTTCTCCTCTTCCAGCGGGACTATGGACCTGCGATAGCAGCCCTCGAAGAGGCCGTGGCCCTCCACAAGGAGCTAGGGGACGAATCAGGCGCCGCGCTCGCGCTCGCCCACCTCGGATTCGCCGTGGTGCACGGGGACTTCGGTGAGCGTGCGTCGGCCTTCGTCCTGGAGGGCGAGGCGTTGATGAGGGGAAACCTGGAAGGCCATTCCCGCGCTTTCCTGCGCATAGCCCTGGCTTCGGCCGCGATAGAGGAGGGCGACTACGACTCGGCGGCCTCTCAGCTCGAAGAAAGCCTTGCCCTGTGCCGCGAGCTGGGCGACAGACGCAATACCGGCTACTCCCTCTACATCCTGGGCATGACCGAACTGCTGCGGGACGATCTCGACCGGGGAGCGACGTTGCTCGAAGAATGCGTCCCGATAGTGCGAGAGCTGGAATACTGGTTCGGCGGCGCCTACACCCTCTTGGGCCAGGGGAAGGTGGCCGCCCTGCATGGTAAGTCCGGCCGGGCCGCGAGGCTGTGGGGAGCCGCCGAAGCCCTCCGGGAGAAGATGGGTATGTCCCTCTCCCACTTCGACTTCGTCCACTCCGGCTACGAGCGGGATCTGTCCGCCGTGCGAGCCGCGCTCTCCGAAGCGTCCTTCGAGGCAGCCTGGGCCGAAGGACGGGCCATGTCCCCAGAACGGGCCATCGAGTACGCGCTTGGCGAACCGCCCTACGAGGAGACCACCCATCCTCTTACCCGGCGGGAGCTCGAGGTCCTGCGGCTCATCGCGCGAGGCATGAGCAACCAGCAGATCGCAACCGATCTTGTCCTGAGCGAGCACACCGTCCACCGTCACGTGGCAAACGTCCTGGGCAAGCTGGGGGTCTCGTCTCGCGCCGCCGCGGTCGCCGAAGCGGCCAGGTACGACCTCCTCTAAGCTGCGTGCACACGGCAGAGGGACGGCGTCCCCTGCTTTGCCCGACTACGGGCAACAAAGGCCGCAAGAAAATGCCGCAAAGACCTGGTGGTACGCGAGCTAACGCCCGACTCCTCGAAGCTCACACCAAGCCCGATCGAACGCCGGTGCTTCTTGTTGGCCCCTACCGTCGTTCCCGCGGAAGCGGGAATCCACTCTCCCCGAGTATCCGGTCCGACGCGACCCCCGACCCGTGTCGGCAAGGTTGGCGCCGCTATTCTCCTAGACTCAATATAAGCTCGGACGAGACAGGGCATCCCCTCACCTGGCGGCGGTTTCTCGAGGCTTTTCCTAGAACCTGTAGCCTGTAGCCGCGCCGGGCAGAGGGTGCCGTCCCTCTGCCCGGTGTTTTTGCGCCTTTTTTCTCGTTTTTTCGTGATTTGGGCGTTTTTTGGGCACTTCCTTGGGCGTTTCGCAGAGCAATTCTGAGAGCAGCGGCCACTAGTGTGTACCTAGTGAAGATAGGGAAACGGGCGGGACCCACATCGAGAGTTCCCCCCGCGAGAGAAGGAGGTCAGAAGATGGTCGAGGTTTCCGTGGAGGTAGAGCCCGATCTGTGTGGCCCGAACGGGCCATCTTTTGGCGGGTGCCGAACATGGCCCGGACGGGGGAAGTCGCAGCTCCCCGCGAAAGCTTGAATGGGGCGTACAAGTCCTGGCGGCAAACGGGAAGGAGGT
>DATDKB010000214.1:0-5226 GCA_036520255.1 Rubrobacter sp.
AACGCCGAATTCCTTCGCACGAGGCCGCGCATGATGCGTACGGACGAGGCGCTCTTCGTGCACGGCTCTATCCGCGACCCCGACGAGTACATCATCAACAGGGTCTCTGCGGAGGAGAACCTCGCCGTACTAAGGAGCGAACATCCGGATGTCGGCATCTGCTATTTCGGCCACACGCACGTAAAGGCCGTGGCCCCTTCCCCGAACGGCCCGATGCTTGAGGGGCACACCCTGGATCTCCGATTCGGCGGGCCTTATCTCGTTAACCCCGGCTCAGTCGGGCAGCCGCGCGACGGGGATGCTTTCGCCTCGTACGTGATCGCCGACGGAGAGCGCGTTCTGTACCGCCTCGTCGAGTACGACATAAAGAAGGCGCAGGATAAGATCCGAGCCGCGGGCCTCCCGGACATGCTCGCAGACCGCCTGGCCCTCGGCCGCTAGGCTCGATCCCCGGCGTGGAACCCGCCTTCGAGAGGCTCTTCACCGTCGAGGAAGCGAACGCCCTCTTGCCAACGCTGCAAGAGATCTTAGACGACCTAGCGCTTCACCGCGACGCATTGCGCGAGAAGGCCCCACACATGGAACCTATCTTGAGGGCCGCGATGGGTAATGGCGGCGGAAAGGCAGGCTCCGAGTACGGCCTGGAAGCGTACAAACTCTACCTGGCCGTGGAGCGCATCAGGGAGCTCGGCGTCGTCCTCAAAAACCTGGACATGGGCCTGCTCGACTTCCCGCACGAACGGGAGGGACGTATCGTCTTCCTCTGCTGGCACCCGCCAGAAGAGCGCGTGGCGTACTGGCACGACCTCGACACCGGCTACGCGGGCCGCCAGCCTATCTAAAGACCTTGCGTATAGTCCTCCAGCGCGTCAAAGAAGCCTCGGTAACCGTCTCGGGAGAGAAGATCTCGGGCATAGGACAGGGCCTCCTCCTGCTGGTCGGCGTCGCAAGCGGTGACGCCGAGCCCGAAGCCGACTGGCTGGCCGAGAAGATCGCGGGATTGAGGATCATGGCCGACGAAGACGGCAAGATGAACCGCAGCGTCAAAGACACGGGCGGGGCCGTCCTCGCCGTCTCGCAGTTCACGCTGCTCGCAGACACGCGCAAGGGCAAGCGCCCGAGCTTCATCGGGGCGGCCCCGCCGAATGAGGCCGCGCGCCTCTTCGATCACTTCTGTGAACGGCTCCGCTCTGCGGGCGTGGCAGAGGTCGAGACGGGCCGCTTCGGGGCGATGATGGACGTGCATCTCAGAAACGACGGTCCCGTAACATTCGTGCTCGAAAGGTGAGCAGGGCGGGCGTGAGAGCCTCGCCGTAAGGTCCTCGCTGACTAGCTGACTTGCTGAAATGCTGAGCGGCGCCAGTCGCTGTAGCCGCCCGTGTGGCGGTGCACTTCTCCCTGGCGAACCTCGACTATACCGTCGGCGATGCGGTCGAGGAAGTAGCGGTCGTGGGAGACGAATATCACCGTACCGCCGAACCGCTCCAGCTCGGCTTCGAGGATCTCGAGCGAGTCGATGTCGAGGTGGTTGGTCGGCTCGTCGAGGACGAGGCAGTTCGGTTCTCGCAACATGATCAGTAGCAGTTGCAACCGGGTCCGCTCTCCCCCACTGAGGGTCGTCACGGGTTCCCTGACCTGCTCGTAGCGGAACAGGGAACGCGCGAGCAGCTTGACGGCGTTGCCTTCGTACATCGGCCTGGTGTCTCGCACGAGGCCGAGCGGCGTGGCGCCCGGCGGCGGTTCGTCGTTCTGCGCGAGGTACCCGATGACTATGGATGGGCCTGTCCAGCGCTCGCCCTCCGTCGGTGAGAGGACGCCAGCGAGAAGCTTCGCGAGCACGCTCTTGCCCGCGCCGTTGGGCCCGACTATGCCGAGGCGCTCGCCGCGTTCGACGGTGAGGTCGACGTCTAAGAGAACGGGATCGTCGTCGAAGGCCATGCCCACGCCACGAAGGTCTATAACCTTCTTTCCGCCCCTGACCCTGCCGCGGAGATCCAGGTTTATCTTACGCCGCTCTAGCACGGGCCGCTCGACCTTATCCATGTGGTCGATCTGGCGCTGCTTGTTGCGCGCCTGCTTTATGTGGCGTTCGTTCGGGACGAGGCTGGCCCAGAGCTTGAAACGTCGGATCGCCTCCTCCAGCCGCGCTATCTCTTTCTGCTGGGCAACGTAGAGTTGCTGCTGGCGCTTGAGCTTGAGCTCGCGCGCCACGGAGTACGCCGAGTAGTTGCCGGGCCACACCGTGATCCCGCCGCTCTCCAACTCGGCTATCTCCCCGACCGTCTCGTCGAGCAGATAGCGGTCGTGGGAAACAACGACGACGGCGCCGTCGAACGCGCGCACGATGGCCTCGAGCAGCTCCCTGCGCCCCGCATCGAGGTGGGCCTCGGGCTCGTCGAGGAGGAGCACGTCTGGGCGACGCGCAAGACAAGACGCCAGGACAGCCAGCTTGCGCTGCCCACCGCTCAGGTCCTTCATCGGCCGCTCGACGTCCCCATCACCGATACCAAGGGACCCAAGATAACCGCGAGCCTCGCCTTCGAAGCCAGGTCCGCCCAGTTTTGTGAAGCGGCGCAGGAGACGTTCCTGGCGCTCGAGCACGCGTTGCATCCGGCGCAGGTCCGAGGCCACTTCTGGCGAGCCAAGTTGCTTCCCGCATACGTCCAGCTCTCTCTGGAGCTCCAGGATCTCCGGCCGCGCCGCGCGCACGACCTCGAGCGGCGTGCGCCCGTCGCCCTCGACGTACTGGGGTAAAGAGGCCACGTCCAGGCCCCGGCGGCAGACGACCTCTCCCCCGTCGATCTCCTCCGTGCCGGCGAGGATGCGGAGCACCGTGGACTTGCCAGCGCCGTTGGTGCCGACCAGCCCGGTCCTCGCCCCCGCGTTCACCTTGAGATCCAGGCCCCGCAACACGGCCCTTCCCCCGTAAAACTTCTCTGCAGATCTCAGTCCAATGAGGGTCATGCGGTCCTCCCGTCTCTAGCACGATTCGTTTTTCTTACCACGCGAATGATGAGGCTCGCGGCGTACCGGCGCATCACCCATTTGGATGATCTTTGGGATCTAGCCGTCCTCGACCAGGCCCTCGATGTAGAGCGTGGCCGGACGCGTGTAGCCCTCGTTCGAAATCCTATGCCTCAAGACACCACGCCTCGCGCGTACGCGCCGGGCAACCTCCGGCGGCAACGAGGACAACGCCGCCGGCCCATCTTCGGCCACGATTAGCTTCCAAAGGTGACGGATCTTCCGTGGTGGCGTGTAGCGCCACCGCACCTCCCGAAGGAGCTCCCGATGTAGAGAGATCAGGCGTTCCGGCGACCCGATCCCGTAGACCTCGCTTCCGTACGCCTCACGCCTGAACTCCGCCTCTAGCTCCTCGTCCTCGAGCTGAACCGCCGCCTCGGAATCGACGAAGTCGGCGGTCGCGACCCTACCCCCGGACCGCGCTACAGAGCGGAGCGCCGCGAGCGCGTCTTTCGCCCCTCGCGCCTTTACGTCAAGCTCGTGGAAGAGGCCGGAGGAGTAGACGAGGTCGAAGGTACCCGGACCAAAAGGCATCTCGAAAATGTCCCCGGCGAAAAGTCGTACGGGAGCCCTAAGCTCCGCCTCAGCCAGAGAGGCCTGGGTCTCATCGACGCGTTCCGCGTCCAGATCGATGGCGGTGAGGGTGCCGTTCTCGCCGATCCGCTGGCTGAGGCCTTCTATCCAGAGCGGTGAGGAGCCCCCGGCGTAGAGCACGTCGAGGCCTCGGATGTTCCCCAGCAGGTCGAGTTCGCGGTCGCAGAAGGAGATCAGATCGTCCTCGAGCTCCTCCCGCTCTTCCGGTGTCAGGGGGTCCTGTTTGTATGATCTGCCTGTCATCGGGTTCCCCGGTTTGCGAACACCGCTATTCGGGTTCAGGGTAGACCTGCCGCGCTAGGGGGAGCCCGCAACCCGCGGCTCTTCCTCCCGCTCGTCTTCTTCGGCCAGTCGTATCCATCCAACGACGCTCCAGGGGTAGAAGTAACGAGAGAACTGTCTCTGGTCGCGGTGGCGCGTGACCAGCATGACGATGCCCCGCTCGTTGACGTCCTCCAGGTAGACGGGGGCGGAGGCGCGCAGATCGCTCGAGAGGGCTTCGGTTGTCTCCAGCATAACCTCTTGCCCGATCCACGCCTCTGGAATCTTCCCCGTCGACCCCGGGGTGCTTGGCCTCTCCCTATCCATCATGACTTCCTCCTCAGATCGCTCTTTTCCCCCCAAGTGTAAGATACCTCTACCTGGGCTCCCTCGCCTCTCGGTGCGCCTTTCGTCCGGCCAGGGCCGCGGGCAGCGAAGCTCCAAAGCCGGGGCCTCAGCAGGCCAACACGTCACGAGGATGCGACGCTAGTAGAAGCACGGGCGGAGGACGATCAGGAATTGCCTTCGCCTCCTACCGGTCTAGCCTCGCAATTTGGAGTGTCCCACTGTTTGTTGATGATACGGTTTCTGCTCGACCCTGGCTATGTCACGGTTGGTCGGTGCCGTGGGAGACACTGTGCTTGAGTATGCATCCCCTGCATGGGACTTTGTTACAATGAAGGCGTAGCAAGAAGCTACCATTTTCTTACTAGCGGCACGGCCGCTTCTTCGGGCTCCAGGAAAGCAGGTGCGACCTTTCACCGGGGAGGTACCAGGTCCTACCGAAGGGAAGGTGCCCCTCATGTCCGACCCATACATCCAACATCGAAGCTCGGGGAGCGAACCCCATTGCGAGTTCGAGCGTACCCTCGAAGGCAAGTACTGTCCGCAGAAGGGGGAGGTCAGGCTGGGCGGATTGACGTTGTGTAACAGGCACGCCGACCTGCTCCGGCTGGAGGAGCGGACGACCTACTGGCGGGCGATGATGCTTGCGCACTTGGAGCTATGGTCCGGGGAGGCGCGGGAGGCAGAGGGAGGACCTGGTGGGCCTGCTCGAGATCGAGTGAGCGAGGGCCTCGGCGGAGCTCGGGCGCGCTTCAGAAGAACTGGAGAAGCTAGAACACGGACGTCACGCGGAAGACAGTAGGGCTCCGTCCCTATGGTCCTCGCTATTCCTCCTGGGCAGCGCCGTAGCCACCCGACCTCCTTAGAGCGTCGAGGTCTGTAACGTAGATCAGACGCCGCCTCAACTGCACCACGTCCTCGTCCTGGAGTGATCCGAAAGCCCTGGTGACGGCCGTGCGGTTGGCCCAGATCGTGGTCCCCAGGCGCTCGTGGGTGTAGTGG
>DATDKB010000215.1:0-2015 GCA_036520255.1 Rubrobacter sp.
ATCGGAGCGGTGTTCTGGGTGAGCAGCGTGAACCAGATGTTGTCGGTCGTCGTCACCGTCCGTCCGAGCGGGTGCCGGTAAACGTCTCCCACCTCGAAGTCCTCGAAAAAGCGGCCCCGCCAACCTTCCTTCAACGCCATATAATCTCTCCTTCGCCCTCCAACACTCCCCGCTCATACTACTTCTCAGTATAATGTACGTACATATTACTCTCGGTACCCGGTTCCTGTCAACGCGGTTGACGGCGGTCCAAGAGCGAGGGGATGTCCGAGTCGGATGTGGGCGTTCCGCGCGTGAACTCCGTGGCTCCGCGATACCGTTTGCGGGCGGGGCGATTGCGTGCGGGTGGTAACATTGTGTGTGGCATGGCTGGAAGATCCGGGACCGAACGGAGGAGAGGCACGTCGGCGTACAAGCGGCTCTACCGCGAGCTGCGGGACGCGCTGGAGGGCGGCGAGTTCCGGGAAGGGCGTCGGATGCCGACGGAGGCCGAGCTGTGCCGGCAGTACGGCGTCAGCCGCCACACGGTGCGGCAGGCGTTCCAGGATCTCGTCGCCGAGGGGCTGGTCTACCGGGTCCCCGGGCGCGGGACTTTCGCCACCTCCCTCTCGGAGCACGGCAGGTACCTCAGGTCCATAGGCACGGTCGAGGACCTGATGGTGTGGTCGGACACGAACGTGGAACTGCTGCGCCCGATCTCCTTCGAGGAGGACGAGGGGGTGGCCCGGTTGCTCGAGCTGCCCACCACTGAGGTGTCGGTGCTGGTGATGCGTCGGCACTACGACGGGCTCCCGTTCGCGCTCACACGGGTGTACCTCTCCCCGGGGCTGGGCAAGCGTCTCGCGGAGAAGGACGTCTTCGCCCGCACCGTCCCAAACGCGACCGTCATCGCCGCAATAGAGCCCCTGCTCCCGCACCCCATCGCCGGCGCGAGCCAGGAGGTGACGGCCAAACCCGCCCCCGCCGACGTGGCTGGCATGATCGGGTGCGCCCCTGGCGAGCCGAGCCTGCGCGTCCAACGCCTCTACTTCGACACCCGCGAGACCCCCGTCGAGCTCGCCGTCTCCCACTATCACCCCGAGCGGTACTCCTACCGTATCGAGCTGCGCCGCCGCGTCTAGCCACCTCAACGCATAACCGATCACACCCTAAAACCTATGGGCGTTGACACTCAACATTTGTACGTACATAATGATACTGTGACCGATGTGTTCTAGAAGTGTCTGTTCTGTTACCGGGGCGGCCCTGGGGAAGGGGTGAGGGTTTGACTATGACCGGCACGGGAGCAGGTATCGTGCCGCTCCCGACGGTGGGGTTCGTCGGGGTTGGGAGCATCGGGCGGCCTATGTGCCTGAACGTGGCGAAGGGCGGCTTTTCGGTAGTGGCCTACGACGCGAGCCCAGAGGCGCGGGAGGGGCTCGCGGGCACGGGGGTCGGGGTCGCGGGGTCGCTCGCGGAAGTGGCGCAGAGAGTGGAGGTCTGCGTGCTCTCGCTCCCGAATTCGGACGTGGTAGAGGAGGTCGTCTTCGGGGAGGACGGGCTGCTGGAGGGGCTCTCCGAGGGGGACGTTGTGGTGGACACGTCGAGCTCGCGGCCCTCGTCCACGCGGGAGGTCGCGCGCAGGCTCGCGCAGAGGGGCATAGGGATGCTCGACGCCCCGGTAAGCGGGGGCTTGCTGCGGGCCGAGGTGGGGGACCTGGCGGTGATGGTTGGCGGGGAGCCGAGGCTCTTCGAGGGATGCCGGGCGGTGCTGGAGGCGTTCAGCGCCAATATCTTCTACGTCGGGGGGAGCGGTAGCGGGCATATGGCGAAGGCCTTGAACAACCTGCTGTCGGCGACCACGCTGGCCAGCGCGGCCGAGGCGCTGTTGCTGGGGGAGCGGGCCGGGCTCGACCCGGAGAAGCTCGTCGAGATCATCAACGCCAGTAGTGGACGCAGCGCCTCGACGGAGGTCAAGGTCCCCCGCTACGTCCTCAACCGCGCCTTCGACGACGGGTTCGCCATAAGCTTAATGA
>DATDKB010000216.1:0-12941 GCA_036520255.1 Rubrobacter sp.
CCCCGTTCAAACGCAAACGCCTCCGGGTGGCGAGGTCTATGGCGAGCATGCCGACTTGGGTGCCTGCCCCTTGCAGGACCTCCGCCAACGGGTCGCCAGGGAAAGGTGTGGCGTCGATCCTCACCGTCCGCTCGTCCGGCGCCCGCACAAAGCCGGGCTCGCCGACGAGCTGGGAGGCCCACACCCGGCCGTCCACGCCGACGGAGCCCACGACGACCATAGGCTGCTCCCTAGGAACTCACGCGCCGCCGGCGGGATGGTGGGACGGATGCTGTTGCCAATGCGCTCCGCCATCGAGCGCACGCCAGCACGCTCCTGTACCTCGATCTCCCCGGGTGGTATTTTGTGCTCACGTCATACCTTTCCCGTCCGGCCCCATCCTGAGGATGCGGCGGTCGGACTCTTCGATCTCGTCGTTGATCGAGGCGTCCCTAAGGTTCATTTAGTCATTCTCGTCGACTGGTCACGAGCCCTCCGATGGCCCCTGCTCTCCCTCACCCGACGCCTCTCGCCAAGCGAAAAGGAGCTCGCCGCTCGCTATACGCGGTGACCGCGCGAAATCTTGGCCGAAGAGTTTGCGCATCTCTCTCCGATACTACGAGTCGAAAGGGATATCCGATGCCGCAAGCTCGCGCAGTGCCCGCTCGGGATCTTAGGCTTCCAGGTAGATGACTGCAACCCCTCCGCCAGAAGGGTTCGGCACAAGCCACACGGATTCGGCCGAGATAACCAAGCGTCGCCTTGACTCCGCGTACTCCTCATAGCGAGTACCCGAAAACTCCTGCAAAAACCGCCGCAAGGGCTCTTCCTAATCAGGCGGGACGTCCCAGGTCAACCGCGAAAATCTAACCACCGTTGCCGGTACCATCGGCTGCCATCCGCACTCTCCTTCGTCTGGCGTGTACCTTTTCTCGCGTATGCCGTCCTGGAGATCCTCAGACGCATGTCTCGGCTCGAGCCCCGAGGAGGTGTGTACAATCGAGGCGGAGGCTCACTCGAGCAGAGCCCACTGAAGCCACCGTATCA
The DNA here is from genome assembly GCA_036520255.1 of Rubrobacter sp. GTDB lineage: Bacteria > Actinomycetota > Rubrobacteria > Rubrobacterales > Rubrobacteraceae > Rubrobacter_D. Next base: position 1,027 of record DATDKB010000216.1, read on the forward strand.
GCGGGGCGTTGCGAAAGCGTTGCACGGGCGTAGGAGAAGCTTGGCAAGGAACATGCAAGGCACAGGACCGGGAATAGAGCTGCTGAGCATCAGGTTGCTGGGCCACCTGAGATGAGCTTCGGGGGGCGGGGGCTTCGGTTCGAGACGAAGAAGGCCCTGGCGCTGTTGTGCTACAGGGCCGCCGAGGGAAAGAAGTACCCCAGGCCCCTACTTACCAAATATCTGCGTGTTGGCTAAGCGCCTCCGAAGCAGCCTGCTGCAACCGTGCTGCAACCGGAGTAGTACAGAGCCGAACAGGGCTGGATTCGCTAACGAACTATAATGCCATAAACCGCTCAGATAAGCAGAATTTTCTAACAGGACAGAGCATATTAGGAGAACCTTGACCTACCTTACAAGGAGGAGGTCGCTGGTTCGATAGGGCATCGCCCACTTAGAAGCCCACTCGAACCTTAGCCTGCACCTCCCGTCGACCGGCGTCACGGTCGCAACAGATCTCTGGCCGACCACGCCAGCACCGCACGGTCAAGAACCCACAGGGCTTACGTCAAGGGCGATGAGGGAGACTGTATAGGACCCACGCACTCTGTAAGGTTCAATCATTCCCATCGTCTTAGTGTACCCAACCGTCAAGAAGGGGACGATGACTTCGAGGGAGCATTCGCTCGTGGCAAGCCGTTCTACTTTGGCTTTCTGCTTGGTGGCCGCTCGGGGTGCTAGAAAGGCATGGTGCAGTGTCCTAGTACAATCCTGGTGCGGTAATGCTCTGCAACCTGAGGTACGCGGTTGCGTGAAGGAGGGGTTTTAGCGGTGGGGATACTCAGCTGGGTGATCTTCGGACTGATCGCGGGGATAATCGCGAAGCTGCTGATGCCGGGACGCGATCCCGGCGGGTGCATAATTACCATGCTTCTCGGGGTGGCCGGCGCCTTTGTGGGAGGGTTCCTCTACAGGCTCGCGACCGGGACACAAGCGCTGTACTTCGGGTTCGACTTTATAGGAGCTTCGCGATTGCGGTCCTTGGAGCGGTGGTAGTGCTTGCCGTCTACAGGCTCCTCCTCAGAAGTTGAGTCCGGATGACGTGTGTGGCCGACGAACTGATCAAGAGGAGCTATCCTCCAGGACGTCCGGGCTAGTGGTCCAGTCCTTACCACTCCAAGGTGAGGGAGGCACAGCATGACAAAGAAGGATTCCGCCACCGCAGCATCCGGCCGCTCGCGCCTGCGTAGTCTCCTCCTCGTGTTGGGGATTATGGTTCTGGCTGCCAACCTGCGTCCCGCGCTCACTGGCGTGGCTCCATTGATCGGCGAGATCCGTGCGGACACCGGCATCTCCTACGGGGTGGCGGGGCTCCTCACGACGCTGCCGCTGTTGGCCTTCGCCCTGCTCTCGCCTGTGGCGCCGCTGGTGGCCCGCCGGTTCGGCATGGAGCGCGCGCTGCTGGCGAGCCTCCTCGTCCTGGCGGCCGGCATCCTGTTGCGTTGGGCGGAGGCCGTGGCTGCCCTGTTCCTGGGTACGGCCATCCTTGGTGCGGCGATCGCGCTCGGCAATGTGCTCTTGCCCGGCCTCGTCAAGCGGGAGTTCCCCGAGCACGCCGGGCTGATGACGAGCGTGTACACCGCCTCCCTGGGCATCAGCGCCGCGCTCGCCGCCGGCGTGAGCGTTCCTCTGGCCCAGCTGAACGGCATCGGCTGGCGTGGGGCCCTGGCGGTGTGGGCCGTGCCCGCCTTCCTCGCCGGCGTCGCCTGGCTCCCCCAGCTGGGCCGTAGCGATCGCCCCGCGGATGCCGTCGCCCGAAGGCCCCCCGCGACGCGGGACCTTTGGCGCTCGCCGCTGGCGTGGCAGGTGACGCTGTTCATGGGGCTGCAGTCGCTGGCCTACTACGTGACGCTGACGTGGCTCCCCGAGATCCTGCAAGACGGAGGGATGGACGCGTCGGGAGCCGGATGGATGCTCGGGCTCTCTCAGGCCGTTGCGATCCTGGCGATGTTCCTCGCGCCCGTGATGGCCGAGAGAAAACCTTCCCAGCGAAGGGTCGTGGCTGTGGCGGTAGGAATGTCCGGCACCGGTGTCCTGGGCCTGCTGGTCACCGGTTCCACCGCCGCAACGCTGTGGGTCGTGCTCCTGGGCCTTGGTCAGGGGGCGTCCTTCAGCCTGGCGCTCACCTTCTTCGCGCTGCGCGCTCCGGACCACGAGCACGCCGCCGCGCTGTCGGGAATGGCCCAATCGGTCGGTTATCTGCTGGCCGCTGGCGGGCCTTTCCTCTTTGGTGTCCTGCGCGATGCGACGGGCTCGTGGACGGTGCCGCTGGCGTTGCTGCTGGCGGTTACGGTGTGCCTGCTGATCGCGGGTTGGGGTGCCGCCCGCGACGCCCACGTCGGTGCGCCCACCCCAGGTGGAAGCGGGATGATAAATCGATAGCCCTGGACTATTATTCTGGCGGGGAAGGAGAGCGTGGAGCTGAGACACCTCAGGTACTTCGTGGCCGTGGCCGATGAACTTCACTTCGGCCGGGCCGCCAAGCGCCTGCACGTCGTGCAGCCACCTTGAGCGCTCAGATCTTCCGCCTGGAGGAGGAGCTCGGGGTGCCCCTCCTGTACCGGACCAAACGGAAGGTGGAGTTGACCGATGCGGGACCTCAAGGTCGCGCGCAAGCTGGACACCACCGAGCCACCCAATCGCGAAGAACTCGAGATCCTGCGCGACCTGAGATCGAGAACAGAAGCCTCGCGAAGAAGGATGGGCTCGTCGTGAGGTTGGACAGGGTATCGCGATGGTCGTCTAGAAGGTAGCCTGAGGGCGAAAGGAGCGAGAAGGTGAGACAGCAAAGCTCGGAAAGAGTCTCAGATGCCAACCGGGAGGTTCAGCCGCCGTACCTGTATCCGGACTACGTGGCGACGCGCCTCAGGGCGCCGAAAAAGCCCCTGATCATACTTCCCAAAACCCTCTCGGATACGGCAGGCCCAGCCTACGGACGTGGTCCTATCGGAGAGCTGGACAACGACCTTACCCGCCAGCATGAGGGCGAGCCTCTAGGGGAGCGCATTATCGTCACGGGGCGTGTGCTCGACGGTAACGGCCGCCCGGTCCGAAACAGCCTAATCGAGATCTGGCAGGCTAACGCCGCGGGCCGCTACATCCACAAGCTCGACAGGCATCCCGCCCCACTGGACCCGAACTTTTCGGGCGCGGGCCGTTGCCTCACCGACGACGAGGGCCACTACCGCTTCGTGACGATCAAACCCGGGGCCTACCCCTGGAAGAACCACGACAACGCCTGGCGCCCGGCCCACATACACCTCTCTCTGTTCGGAGAGGCGTTCAGGAGCCGCCTGATCACCCAGATGTACTTCCCCGGCGACCCGCTCTTCGAGCACGACCCGATCTTCCATTCGGTACCGGACGAGAAGGCCCGCAGGCGTATGATCTCCACCTTCGACCTCGAAACGACGCGGCCGGAGTGGGCTCTGGGCTACCGCTTCGACATCGTGCTCGAAGGAAGGAACGCGACCCCTATGGAGAACCACAAGTGAGGCCCGAGCCCACGCCCTCCCAGACGATAGGCCCCTTCTTCCACGACGCCCTCACAGGCGAGGACCGCTCCGGGCTGGTCGCGCCGGATCACCCGGAGGCCGTGAGGATCGAGGGCATGGTTTTCGACGGTGCCGGCGAGCCGGTGCCCGACGCGATGGTCGAGATCTGGCAGGCCAACCGGGCGGGACGCTACAACGATCGCATAGACGCCCGGGAGGACCTGCCGCTCGACCCCGAAACGTTCTCGGGCTTCGGGCGCTCGGGGACCGACGCCAGCGGCAGGTTCTCCTTCATAACGGTCAAACCCGGCCCCGTCCCCGGCCCGGAAAGGAGCCTCCAGGCCCCCCACATCATGGTCTCCGTCTTCGCCCGTGGCCTGTTGAAGCGCCTAGTCACCCGCATCTACTTTCCCGACGAACAGGAGGCCAACGCCTACGACCCCGTGCTCTCATCCATCGAGGACGCGGATTTTGGGAGCACGCTAGTGGCGCACGAGGATGAAGGCGCGCTGCGCTTTGATATCCACCTCCAGGGCGAGAACCAGACCGCCTTCTTCGAGCTCTAGGGATGGACGGGGAGATCTTCAGACCGATCTTCGTCCCGGACGAGTTCCGGGAGGCCATCTCCGGAAGGTCCTGGCTTCAGGCGATGCTCGACGCCGAAGCCGCGCTCGCGACCGCGGAGGCGCGTGCGGGCCTAATCCCCCACGAAGCGGCCGCGGCCATCGCCTCGTGCTGCGAGGCGACCCACTTCGATCCCGAAGAACTCGGACGCAAGGGGCGTGTCGCGGGCAACCCCGTCCCCCCACTGGTCGAGGCGCTGACCGCGGCGGTTTCCAACGTCTCCGAAGAAGCTGCCCGCTACGTCCACAAGGGGGCGACGAGCCAGGACATCGTGGATACGGCCATGATGCTCGTCGCCCGGCGCGCGCTTGACCTGATCCTCACCGAATTGGACGGCATCTCCCACGCCTGCGCCCGGCTCGCCGAAGAGCAACGCGAAACCATTATGGCCGGGCGTACCCTGCTCCAGCAGGCACTGCCTACCACCTTTGGCCTGAAGGCGGCCGGGTGGCTCGTTTCGGTTCTCGATGGCAGACGAAGATTCCTGGTCGTGCGCGAGCGCGGGCTCGCGGCCCAGCTCGGTGGGGCCGTCGGGACGCTCGCCTCTCTCGGAGGGTCCGGCGTCTCCGTACTCGAGGAGTTCGCGCGGGAGCTGGACCTCGCGGAGCCCACGGTGCCGTGGCACACCGACAGGATCAGGATCGCGGAGATCGGGAGCGCACTCTCTCTCGCCGTCGGCGTGCTGGGGAAGATTTGCCTGGACGTGATCCTGATGGCCCAGACGGAAGTGGGGGAGATTGCCGAGCCCGCGGGCGATGGGCGCGGGGGCTCTTCGACTCTTCCCCACAAACGCAACCCTATCCTCTCGGTGACCGCCGCGGCGAACACCCGCCGTGTTCAGGCGCTCGCACAGACGCTCAACCAGGCCATGGTAGGTGAGCACGAGCGCGCTGCCGGAGCCTGGCACGCCGAGTGGGGGGCGCTCTCCGACTCCCTCGCCCTGACGGGTGGCGCCGCGGCCGCCGTGCGCGAGGTAACGGAGGGGTTGGAGGTCAATCCCGAAACGATGCGGCAGAACCTGGACGAGACAGGGGGGGTGCTTATGGCCGAGAAGGTCACGACGGTTATCGCGGATCGCCTCGGACGAATGGAAGCCCACGAGCTCGTAAAGAAGGCCGCCCTGCGGGCCGCTGATGGTGGCAAGCCCTTCCGCGAAGAGCTCCTGGCGGAGCCGGTCTTACGCGAGCGGCTCACCGCCGGGGAGATCGACGCCGCGTTAGATCCGGTGGCGTACCTCGGTTCGGCGGGAACGTTCATCGACCGGGCGCTGCACCTCTACCGCGACGAAGTGCCGTCGTGATGGCGAGCAAAGCCGTCGCGCTGCACAATCAGATCGAGGGTCCTGAGGGCGCGCCGGTCCTGGTACTCTCGAACTCGCTCGGCATGACGCTGGAGATGTGGCGGGATCAGGCGCCTGCCCTGAGCGAGCGCTATCGCCTAATACGCTACGATCACCGCGGACACGGAGATCCCCCCGTCTCGCCCGGACCCTACACCCTGGATGATCTCGGTCACGACGTGCTCGCGCTCCGGGATAGCATCGGGGCGGAGCGTTTCTCCTTCTGTGGCCTCATCGTCGGGGGGATGGTCGGAATGTGGCTCGCCAGCGAAGCGCCGGAGCGCGTCGAGCGTCTGGTGCTTTGCTGCTCCTCTGCGAGCTTCGATCCCGACGCTTACCGCGCCCGCGCCCGGACGGTCAGGGAGCACGGCGTCGCTGAGGTGGCCGGCGCCGCCCTTGAGCGCTGGTTCACCCCCGAGTTCCGCCGAAGCCAATCCGACGTCCTCGAATGGGCCGGGCGGATGCTGCGCAAGACCCCGCCGGAGGGCTACGCGGCGTGTTGCGAGGCGATCTCTGGTGCCGATCTGGCCGGGAGGCTTGGCGGAATCCGCGTCCCCACGCTGGTCATCGCCGGGGCCGAGGATCCCGCCGCCCCGCCGGGCAGATCTGAGTCGATCCGCGACTCGGTACCCGACGCGCGCCTCGAAGTCCTCTCTCCGGCGGCGCACCTGGCCAACGTCGAGAGGCCCGAAGCGATGACGGGGGCGATCCTCGACCACCTGCAAGCCGTCGTAAGGGAGGAGACATGAGCACAGGCGACCCTGCCCACGAGCGCGGTATGGAGGTGCGCCGGGAGGTCCTGGGCGACGAGTACGTCGACGCATCAGTGGGGCGTACTACGCCGTTCACCGCCGACTTTCAGGACCTCATAACGCGATACGCGTGGGGTGAGATCTGGACCCGACCCGGGCTCGACCGCAAGATCCGCAGCTGCATCACCCTGACGGCGCTCCTCGCGCGCGGGCAACTTGAAGAGCTGGCGCTGCACGTCAGGGCCGCCCTGCGCAACGGTCTCACCGAGGAAGAGATCAAGGAAGTCCTTCTGCAGGGCGCGATCTACTGCGGGGTACCAGCCGCCAACGCCGCCTTCGCCGTCGCCCAGCGCGTTCTGGACGAACGCGATCGTTAGCGTCTCGGCACGCTGAACCGCACTGATTCCGCAAACGCCGCACTACCCGGAGAGGAAGAACACGTATGCGCACACAGGTAGGCATCGTAGGAGGAGGGCCGGCCGGGACGCTGCTCTCGCACCTCCTGCACTTGCAGGGCATAGAGTCCGTGGTGCTCGAGCTCAGGGGTCGCGGGGAGGTCGAGACCACCGTCAGAGCCGGGGTGCTGGAGGACGCCACCGCGGGTCTCCTACGCGAGACGGGCGTGGGGGAGAGGATGGACCGGGAGGGGTCTGTCCACCAGGGGATCGAGCTGCGCTTCGACGGTATCGGCCACCGTATCGACTTCGCCGACCTCACCGGCGGACGGAAGATCGTGGTCTACGGCCAGCAGGAGGTGGTCAAGGACCTCTACGCTGCCCGTCTGGACTCGGGCGGCATCATAATCTTCGAGGCCGCGGCCACGGGCCTCGACGACCTCGAAAGCGCGGTACCCAAGATCCGCTTCCGCCGGGGTGCCAACCTCGACCTCGCGGCCGGGGGCCTCCGCTTCGACGGGGACACGCAAGAGGAAGAGCTGGTCTGCGACTACGTGGTCGGGGCAGACGGCTTCTTCGGCCCCTCCCGCGACGCCATCCCCGCTGATATCCGCAAGGAGCACTCCCGCACGTACCCGTTCGGGTGGTTCGGCATCCTGGTCGAAGGACCACCCTCGACGGAGGAGTTGATTTACGCCCTGCACCAGCGGGGTTTCGCGCTCGTGAGCACCCGCTCGCCGGAGATACAGCGCCTCTATTTCCAGTGCGATCCTGGGGACAGCGTGGACAACTGGCCAGACGAGAGGATCTGGGACGAGATCCAGGCCCGCCTCGCCACCCGCGAAGGGGGCTGGACGCTAGAGAAGGGCAGCATCTTCCAGAAGAACATCGTGCAGATGCGCTCCTTTATCTGCGAACCCATGCGACACGGCAGGCTCTTTCTCGCCGGGGACGCGGCCCATATAGTTCCCCCTACCGGGGCCAAGGGAATGAACCTCGCCGTCGCCGACGTCCGCGTCCTCGCCCGCGGGCTCACCGAGTTCTACTCCTCTGGCGGCACTGCGATACTGGACGCCTACTCGGAGACATGCCTCAGGCGCGTGTGGAAGGCGAGCCGGTTTTCGTGGTGGATGACCTCGATGCTCCACCGCTTCCACGACGAAGACGAGTTCGGCTATCGCCTGCAGCTAGCGGAGCTCGACTACGTGACATCCTCGCGGGCCGCCTCTACGTCCCTGGCCGAGAACTACGTAGGACTGCCGATGGAGCCACTGACGAGCAGCACACCGGCGTCCCACAGAACAGGTGCGACACAAGGGTAAGCGATCCAAGCTCGACACCGGGGCTCTCTGGACAGTCGCGCTTTCCGCTTACGGGCGCACGCCGGGCCCTCCCCTTCTCTCCCTTATTGGCGCGCAAGCGTGAATCCACTGCTGCAGCGAGGTACGTGCGCCTCCCGCGAGCCCCAGCGTACCTTCGCCATTCACCCACACTCGGTAGCAAAAGGACAAGCCTCTTGCCAATCGCTTCAAGGTAGTGCAGGCTAGGTCCGCGTGTGTAGAATACTTCTGTCCGGAGCATGTGCAGGGGGTGGGGGATGCGAAGCAGGTTTCTCTTGAGCGTCGTAGTAGCCACGCTCTTGTTCACGTTTGCTTTTGCTTTCGCCGCCGGAGCGCAAGAGACACCAGAGGCGAGCGCGAGCGCCACGGCCACAGCAACTCAGGATGAGAGCTCCGAGCAACCCCTGATGTTCGCCGAAGGTGAACAGGCGGCGCAAGCGGATGCAGAGACCGAGCTGTCGGGGCCGCTGGCTGGTACAAAGGTAGGCACCTTCAGCACCGACGGGGATGACAACGTCGAGGTCATCAAGATTCCCGGTCCGGACTGCATCGCCAAAGAAGGCGCTTCGTCCTGCAGGACGAGGACGGCACCCAGGCAGACTTCATCGACAACGAGAACGTTCAGATCGCCGAGCCCCACTGGGGCTTGAAGGTCACCAGCAACTCTGCGGGTCAGGGGGCGGACATAGATCCCCTCAACCAGAGGGGAGGGAAAGAGAAAACCCCCGCCCTGGATACCGGAGGGCTCGTGGTCGTGACCTCTACCGACATCAAGTGCGGAGGGAACAACCCGACACTGACCACCAACCCGGATCCTACCACCAGCCCTGATCCCACGACCAGCCCGACACCGGAACACCAAGACAAAGACAAGGGACCTCTGGTCGAGGGCACCGCCATCGGAAAAGACGTGCTTGTTCCGGGCGACGTTATTCGCGTTCTCCAAGACGGTACCAAGGTCGTTGGTATTGATCAGATCATCATAAAGACCAAGAACTGCAAGCTCACGGAGCGCGGCGATGACCTGACCATAACCTTGAGCGAACAGGGCGTGCCCTTCAGACTCAGGGATGATCAGAACGTGGACATCACCATAAAGCCGAATAGAACCATTGTCGCGAACGGCAGAAAGACGCTGGGAGATGATTTTCCGCCGGGTGACAGGGATAACCCGACAAGGATAATCGTACCGATACCTGTGGATCCCGAAAACGACCAGTTTTCGAGCGAGCCCAACAACAGGTTCCCGATAAACAGTTCGACGGGCATCGATGGAAGAGGATGCCACGTCGTCGACGGTGGAGATGCCGGAAACGCAGACGATAACGGGAGCATGGACAATAATGGTACAAACTCTAGTGACGACGTGATCCCCGACACAACCTCCAATGAGCCACTGCCCAACACAGGCGGCGTGCCGCTGTACGCCGTGATAGTTTCTGGTCTCCGCTTCGCAGCGCCGGCGTGCTGCTTTGTAGCAGGTGAACGCTTCGGCCCAGCGGCGGCCGAATTTCATCATCGAACGCCGCCGGACTGAAATCTCGTCGTACTTCAGGTTGGGACCGCGCGACCGGCGGAACCTGAGAGATCGGCTTGTCAGCTGTTTTCGCTGACAAGCCGAAATGCTGACCTGCTACGAGCTCGGCACCTTGTCAAACGTGTCGGGATGCGGGCCTGTGCGGCCCTCTTCGCCCTGGTCGAGAGCGGAGATCTCGCCCATATCTGACTGGTCCAGCTCGAAGTCGAAGATGTCGAAGTTCTCCTGCATGCGCGAGGGCGTCACGGACTTCGGGAACACGATATCGCCGCGCTGGATGTGCCAGCGCAACACGACCTGCGCCGGTGTCTTGCCGACCTTCTCGGCTATCTGGGTGATGGTGGTGTCTTCCAGCACCCCGCCCTGGGCGATCGGCGACCACGCCTCGGTGACGATCCCGTGCTCCTGCCCGTACTCGCGCACGGCCTCGTTGGTGAAGTATGGATGGACCTCGATCTGGTTCACCGCGGGCACCGTGTCGGTCTCTGCTGCCAGCCGGTCTAGATGATCTACCTGGAAGTTCGAGACGCCGATGGAGCGGGCGCGGCCGTCGTTGTGGAACTCCTCCATCGTCTTCCAGGTGGATACGAAGTCGCCGTCGTAGAGCATCGGCAGTGGCCAGTGGATCAGGAACAGGTCCACGTGGTCGAAGCCGAGCTCGGAGAGCGTCTCGTCGAAGGCCCTTCTCGCGTCGTCGGGCTCGTGGAACGAGTTGTTGAGCTTGCTGGTTACGAAGATGTCGCCGCGGTCGAGGCCCGAGGCGCGGATGCCCTCGCCTACCTCCTTCTCGTTGCCGTACATCTCCGCCGTGTCGATGTGCCTGTAGCCGACCCTCAAGGCGTCGCCCACAGCCTCCGCAGTATCGCTCGGTTCGATCTGGAAGACCCCGAAGCCGAGCTGCGGGATGGTGTTTCCATCGTTCAGGGTGACATTCGGTACCGCGCTCAAAGCCGTACAACTCCTTCGTGTGTAGTGAATTACCTCCCGAACCGGGAGCCACACGAGAATACCCCGAACTTCTCTCCCCCAAACAGCGACTCCCGCGTTAGAAAAGGCCAGTCCCTTTTGATAAACTGCTTCGTGCCCTTCGCGGGGGCGTAGTTCAGTTGGTTAGAACGCCGGCCTGTCACGCCGGAGGCCGCGGGTTCGAGTCCCGTCGCTCCCGCATCTCGTTGTGGAATCACCCTCAGCTGTTTCGGTCATCTGACCTTCGGGGTACGAGACGCCGAACGAGATCTCGAGCGGGCGGAGCAAGGTGAAAGAGCGGCTGGACCGCACGAGGGCGCAGAGCGTCGCCGACGTGGTCGACGGGATGGACCACCAACGCCCAGATCATCGCGTTCGTCGGGTTCGGGTAGCCTATCGTCGGGTTCCGAACCCTTGACACTAAAATATACTAAATAGCAGATAAGAATCACAGGAGGTAGAGAATGTCAGAGCCCGTTGCGGTTACGGGGGACACTTTCGAAGAAGAGGTCTTGAAGTCTGAGGTACCTGTGCTGGTAGATTTCTGGGCGGCATGGTGTGGGCCTTGCAGGCAGGTTGCGCCTGTGATGGACCAGATCGCCGCCGAGTACGAAGGCGCGGTAAAGGTTACGAAGGTCGACGTTGACGCCGAGCACGCGCTCGCCGGCGCCTTCGGGGTCTCTAGCATCCCGACCATCGCGTTCTTCGAGCCAGGCGAGCAGCCGAAGGCCGTCGTCGGCGCGCTCCCTAAGGAGATGCTCGAGTCCGCCTTCGAACTCGACCGCTTCGCCGAAGCCGGATAAGCCCCCAGAGGCACGAGTCCGGCCGGCCACAGTCCCCGGCCGGGCGCTTGATTGCGGCTACCCCGTGCCGTAAAATCTTCCCCGTTCACCTTTCGGCGGGATAGCTCAGTTGGTAGAGCACATGACTGAAAATCATGGTGTCCCCGGTTCGAATCCGGGTCCCGCCACTTGAGATTTTCCTGCAAAATAAGGAAAAATACAGGCTCCGCTATCTACGCCGGGGCCTTGTGGCAACAGTAGGGCAACAATAGAATCTAACGGCTTTGCTCAAAACGTCGGCTTTAGGACCAGGTCGTGCATCGATCAAGTGAGGAAACATGAAGCGCTCTACTGGAGAACTGTCATTGCAACTCGTTAGAATGCACACGCCCGGGAAAAGGGGTAGACCCCGCGCGTAAAAGGATTGTCGGGAACAAGGCTAGGCTGTGCTGGGGAGTATTGGCTCCCGACCAGCGTGGCGGCTTTGGAGGTTTAACCACGCACTCATAAGATAGTGTGCTTTGGTAACAGAGGGATAAGTGGTTCGTTGAGTTTTTCGCCGCTGTGGGCGCTAACAACTTTCTGGGCGAACAGTACTTATTGGGCAAGGTTGCCTTTAATTAAGGGCACTCTCTAGCGCGGCTATG
>DATDKB010000217.1:0-3279 GCA_036520255.1 Rubrobacter sp.
CCCCGCGCCTTGTCCACATCCGAATCCCTCCCCGTGAGCAACATCACTGCGACCTCGTCGCTAGAGGCTCGGATCCTCCGCAGCAGCTCCCAGCCCGAGAGATCCGGCAGGACAACATCGAGGACTACCAGATCCAGCGAAGAATCGCCCATCATGCCCAGTGCATCGGAGGCACTCGTAGCCGTTTCGACCTCGAAGCCATGTTTAGCTAGCGCCAGACGGTTGAGCGCCAGGAGCTTATCGTCGTTGTCCACGATCAAAACCCGATACGTGCCCGAAGCCTTGCCACCGATCATCTCAAACCCCCTCTCACCGTCGCCTCTTGAATTTCCGTTGTACACGCCATATGCGGGATCTTCCGAGAACCTGTTAGTTGCCGGGGGTTCCGACGCTCCAGCCACCAAAGACCACTACTACGTGATTACCTCGTCCCGAACCACCTCCTCTTGCAAGCAGTATCGTCCGTCTCACTAGCCCCTTCTCCTTCCTCTTTGCTCTGGCGAGCGATTCCACACCCCTGCCTAGCTTCGCTCGCTCCACGACGCGCAGGTGTGACCAACGTATCAAGCACGGGGACTAGGTGCATCCCCCAAATGAGTGATTTTTGTTGCATACTACAGTTACAAGGGGGGGTGCTATTGGCATTATGGGCTTATTCACCCAACGTCTTAGAAAAGAGAAATTCTCGGAAGTTCGCGGTAGCAAGCAATCTATCTGATACAGTGACAAGCACTCCAAAATGGCGTGGTGTCACCCCTTCGGCGTCGAAGCGTGGTGAGTACGTACCATTCGGTGCGCCTTTATGTATCAAAGGATTGCAAGTCGTAACGGTTCAACTACCCGAGAAATCCTCGTTCATCTGATCGAGGCGCAACCGAACTTCGCCTCGACGGCGTTCCGAGAGGTTCGGCTAGGGTGGCCCCTCCTCCCGCAGCGTGGCCGGGGGTGTCACTCTGGCCGCGCGACACCCCGTCCGCGGTTGTGGCACCTACCGGAACCGGCGGAAGAACCTCCGCACGTCGTCGACCAGCAAGTCGGGTACCTCCATGGCGGCGAAGTGCCCGCCGCGCCCGAACTCCGACCAGTGGACGATATTGTTGTTCTGTTCGGCGTAACGGCGGATGGCGATGTCCTCGGCGAAGACCGCTACGCCGGTGGGCACGCCCGAGGGCTCTGGCCAGTGGCCCGCGTGGGAGCCCTCGTAGTACACGTTGGCCGACGACCCGGCGGTGCCGGTGAGCCAGTAGAGCATCGCGTTGGTGAGCATCCGGTCCCGGTCGATGGCTGCCTCCGGCAGCTCGGCAGAAGGATGCGTCCACTCCTTGAACTTCTCCACGATCCAGGCCAGCTGACCGACCGGCGAGTCGGTAAGCCCGTAGGCCAGGGTTTGGGGCCGGGTGGACTGGATCTGGGCGTAGCCGAAACCCTCGGTCATGAACTCCCCGATGCGCTCCACGCGGGCCCTCTCCGAGTCGGTGAGCTGCTCCATCTCGTCATCGCCCAACGGCGGAAACGGCATGAAACCGACGGTGGCGGCGTTGACGTGCACGCCTACCACGCGGTCGGGTGCGACCCTACCCAGGTCCGGAGAGACCACGGCGCCGAGGTCGCCGCCCTGGGCGCCGTAGCGGTCGTAGCCCAGCCGCTGCATCAGCTCGGCGAAGGCGGCCGCTATGCGCCCCTCCGTCCAGCCGGCCTCGCGGGTAGGCCCGGAGAACCCGAAGCCCGGGATCGACGGGATGACCAGGTGGAAGGCGTCGGCCGGGTCGCCGCCGTGGGCGCGCGGGTCGGTGAGCGGCCCGATGATGTCCAAAAACTCTACGACCGAGCCCGGCCAGCCGTGGATGACGACCAAGGGCAAGGCGTCCGACTCGGGCGAGCGTACGTGCAAGAAGTGGATGTTCTGCCCATCGATCGTGGTGGCGAACTGCGGAAGCTCGTTCAGCTTCGCCTCGTGCTCGCGCCAGTCGTAACCCCTGCGCCAGTATTCGGCCAGCCCTTCGAGATACCCCAGCGGCACGCCACGACTCCATCCGACACCGGGCAGCTCGTCGGGGAAACGGGTGCGCGAGAGACGATCCTCCAGATCGTCCAACTCGGCCTGAGGGACGTCGATCCGGAACGGCCGTATCTCGACGCCAGCCTGGTTGAGTTCGGTCACGCCCTGACTCCTCTCCGCTGGCTTCCAATCTAACGGAATGTTTAATTCCGTTTCGGCATTGTACTTGAACGGAGCGATCCGTTCAAGATATGTTATGCTGGAGTTATGGAAAAGGGAGCGGCTCCGCAGATGACGCCCGGGGCTCTAAAGGGTAGACAAGCCGAGGCGCGGCGCAACGACCGGCTGATCCTGGAAGCCGCCAAGCAAGTGTTCGTGGCTGACCCGGGGGCCCCCGTGTCCGCGGTGGCGCATCGTGCGGGGGTCGGCATCGGCGCGCTCTACAGGCGATACGGAAACAAGCAAGGGTTGCTCCGGCGGCTGTGCGCGGAGGGGCTGAGCGCCTACGTCGCTGTCGCTGAGGACGCCCTGGCCGAGGAGGGCGATCCTTGGGAAGCCTTCGCGGGGTTCATGCGCCGCGTCGTGGACGCCGACACGCACTCGCTGACGCTGCGCCTGGCCGGGACCTTCGCGCCCACCGAGGAACTCTACCGGGACGCCGAGAAGGCCAGGGAGCTCGGCGCGCGGCTCTTCGACCGCATTAAAAACGCCGGCGCCATCCGCCCCGACATCGAGGTCGACGACCTCTCCATGCTGTTCGAGCAGCTCGCTGCGGTCCGGGTTGGAGACGAGGCTCGGACGCGCCGACTCCGCCGCCGGTACCTGGCGCTGCTACTCGCCGCCCTACGCCCACGGTCGGGCCCCCCGCTGCCCGGCCCCCCGCCCGGCCGGGCGGAACTCGAACGGCGCTGGGCGATTTAAGCCACTGGTAGCCAAACACCAGGTCCGCGGACCCCTTTCGCCCTATTCACCAAACCTCGCAGAAGAGGTTTTCTGCGAACTTCGCCTTAACGGAGTTCTGAGAAGTTCGCCAGGATGAGCTAGAGGGTATGAAGCACAAGAAAAGGACCGGGGTATTAGTCCCGGCCCTTCTCGTCGCGTTCTCTAAGGCGCTCGCCTTAGGAGTTAACCCTTATCTTGCGGTCGATCTGCTCGATTAAGGTCTCGCGGTTCTTGTTCTTCTTCTCGAACTCGCGCACCTTCTTGAGCTGCTCGGTGGGGAGGCCCTCGATCCTCTTGGAGACCTCCTCGACGGTCAACTCGTCGTAGTTGGCGGTCCC
>DATDKB010000218.1:0-17490 GCA_036520255.1 Rubrobacter sp.
GACAGGAAGCTCCTGAACGACCTCGCGACCCAGACCGCCCCGGCGGTACAGGTCGCGCAGCTTGTCAGACAGCAGCAGCAACAGGCCCAGGAGCGCGAGCGCATCGAGCAGGAGCTCAGGGTTGCGCGCCTGATCCAACAGACCCTCCTCCCGAAGAACGTGCCCGACCTGCCTGGCTACGGCCTGGCCGCCTACTACCAGCCCGCGCGCGAGGTGGGCGGCGACTTCTACGACTTTCTGGACCTCGAAGACGGCCGCTTCGGCCTCGTGGTCGGCGACGTTACAGACAAGGGCGTGCCCGCGGCACTTGTGATGGCCACGACCCGCACGCTGCTCCGCGCCTCGGCCCAGCGCCTCGACTCGCCGGGTGAGGTGCTGAAGAGGGTGAACGAGGTGATGGTCCAGGACATACCGCCAAACATGTTTATCACCTGCCTCTACGCCATCCTCGACCCCGAGACGGGCCTCCTCAGCTACGCGAACGCCGGCCACGACCTGCCCTACAGGCGCAAGGCCTCGGCGGGCGGCGCGGAGGAGCTCAGGGCGACGGGTATGCCGCTGGGCCTGCTGCCCGGCATGGAGTACGAGGAGAAGGAGATAGTGCTGGATAGGGGGGACAGCGTTCTGTTCTACAGCGATGGGCTGGTCGAGGCCCACGATCCGCACAGGGAGATGTTCGGCTTCCCGCGCCTGCAGGGGCTCGTCGCTGGGCACCACTCGGGCGGGTCGGAGATGGTCAAATTTTTGCTCTCCGAGCTGGCGCGATTCACCGGCGATGATTGGGAGCAGGAGGACGACATCACCCTCGTTACCCTGGAGAGATCGGAGACGGCATGACCGACCCGAAACCGGCCCGCACGGACGCCGAATTCGGCCGGACTCTGGCCGACTTCTCGGTTCCCAGCGAGCCTGGAAACGAGCGGCTGGCGATGGAGACGGTCGCCGAGTCTGCGAAGGGGCTCGGTTTTTCGGGGGAGAACCTGGAACGGCTCAAGACCGCCGTGGCCGAGGCGACGATGAACGCGATGGAGCACGGCAACCATTACAGGCCCGAGTTGCCCGTGGAGTTGCAGGTCCTCGTCACGGATCAGGACCTCCTGGTGCGCATCACCGACAGGGGGAGCGGCCCGCCGCCGAAGGAGGACGCGGAAGCGCCCGACCTCCTGGCAAAGCTGGAGGGCGTGCAGACGCCCCGCGGATGGGGGCTGTTCCTCATCAAGAGCATGGTAGACGAGATGAACATAACCGGCGACGAGGGACACCACATGGTCGAACTGGTCGTCCACCTCGAAGCGGAAGGAAGTAAGTGATGGACGTGCGCCACCTCAACGTGGAGGTCCGCCTGGAAGAGGGCATCGCCGTGCTCGACCTCGTGGGCGAGATCAACGGCTTCGCGGAGGAGGCCTTGAACGCCGCCTACGCGGAGGCCGAGGCCAAGGACCCCGAGACCATACTGCTCAACTTCGAGGGGGTGGATTACATCAACTCGACCGGCATCGCCCTCATAGTGGGGCTGCTCGCCAAGGCGCGCGCCTCCCGCCGCACCCTGCTCGCCTGCAACTTAAGCGAGCACTACGTGGAAATCTTCAACATCACGCGCCTCTCGGACTTCATGAGCGTTTTCCCCGACGAGCAGACCGCCGTGGTGGAAGCGTCGGGGTTCTGAGAAATGGATAAATCCCTCGACAGTTCGCTCCACTACCTGCGCGGCGAGTACGAAGGGACGAGAGCGGTATACCGGACAAGGAGGAACGAGATGCCCGAAGCCCAGGTAAAGATGAATGTCAGGGAGGCCGGCGAGAAGGCCAGCATCATAGACGTGGAAGGAGAGCTAACCGCGTTCGCCGAGGCCGTTTTGATGGACGCCTACAACCAGGCCAGCGACGGGCAGGTGCGTGCGATCATCCTGAACTTCGAGGACCTTGAGTACATGAACAGTAGCGGCATTGGACTCTTGGTCACGCTGCTCATCAGGATCAACCGCGAGAAGCAGAGGCTACTGACCTACGGCCTCAGCGAGCACTACAGGAGCATCTTTCAGATCACACGCCTCGACGACGCCATAGCGATCCACGACTCCGAAGAGGAGGCCGTGAGGGCCGCGAACTCGGCCTGAGACGCCCGAATAAGGGAGAGACGATGACCGAAAAGACCCCACAAGAGGAGCCGAAAGAGAAGCAAAAGCGCGAGCCCCGCGACGCAGCCTACTGGGCGAGCTACGCCGAGACGCTCAAGGTCTCGGGTGTTGCCGAGGGCGCGACGAACATCAACGTCGACGGCCGCAGGGCCGTAGGACCCTTGCAGGGCTTCGGCAAGATGTGGCAGAAGACTTACAGGGTCGGCCTCGAAAACACCGAGGTCACGCCCGCCGAGGTCATCAAGACCTGGAAAGAGAACTACCAGGAGTTCTGGCCAGAGGGCAACCGCTTCTACGCGCCGCTCGCCGGCATCGCCCCAGGCGAGGTCGCCCTCATAAGCGGCTCTATGCCTGGCGGCGTCAAGCTCTCGACCGGCGTGATGGTGCTTTACGCCGACGACGAGTCATTCTCCCTCATGACCCCCGAGGGGCATCCTTTCTCGGGTTGGATCACCTTCAGCTCCTATGAAGAGGAGGGCACCACCGTCGCCCAGGCCCAGGTTCTGATGCGCGCCAACGATCCCCTCTACGAGATGGGCCTGCGCATAGGCGGCCACAAGATGGAGGACGAGATCTGGCGCAAGACGCTGGAGAACCTCGCCGCCCATTTCGGCGTCAGCGAGCCGGTCGAGATGAACCTGGTCTGCGTCGACCCCAAGCTGCAGTGGAGCCAGTACAGGAACATCTGGCACAACGCCGGCATAAGGTCAGCGATCTACTCGGTCACGGCCCCCTTCCGCTGGCGCCGCAACAGGTCCGAGCGCTGACGGTCGGAGAGAAACGAGGGTAATGAGCGAGCCTTCTAGCGGCGACCGGAACCCGCGCGACACGGCTTCCTGGGCCAAGAACAGGAATGTCCTGCGGGTCTCCGACGTGCCCGAAGGGGCCGTCAACTTGAACGTCGAGGGACGGCGGGTCATCGGGGCGCTTCAGGGCTTTGGGCAACTCTGGCAGAAGATCTACACGGTCCGCCTGAGGGGGGTGGACGCAACCCCCAGGAGGTTGTGGCCATCTGGAAGCGAGAGTTCCCCGTGTTTCATCCGCCCGAGAGCCGGTTCTATCCTTCGCTCGATGGCGTGGCGCCGGGCGAGATAATGCTCATCAACGCCTCCGTACAGGGTATGCCCGTGTATACGGGCGCGTGATGATCCTCTACTCCGACGACGACTCCTTCACCGTGATGACGGCAGAAGGCCTCCCCGAGGCGGGGGGAACACCTTCTCTGCCTACGAAGAGGACGGCGTAACGGTCGTCCAGATACAGTCGCTCGCGCGCGCCAGCGATCCGATCTACGAGGTCGGATTCCGCCTGTTCGGCTCCACGGCGCAAGAGAAGATCTGGACCCAAGGCCTCTCCACCCTGGCGGCACGCTTCGGGGTGCGCGAAGGCGTACAACTTGAGAAGGCTTGCGTGGACCCGAAGCTGCAGTGGTTCCGGGTTGGAAACGTCTGGCACAACGCGGGCCTCAAGTCGGTCTTGTACACCATGGTCACCCAGGTCCGCATCCTGGGCGGATTGTTTCACCGACGTGGCCGAGGCTAGGTTCTAGAATGGGAGCATGAGCGGATCTAGTATATATGATGCCGTCGTAGTCGGCTCCGGCCCCAACGGGCTCGCGGCCGCCGTGGAGCTCGCCCGCAACGGAAAACGCGTGGCCGTACTCGAAGGGAAGAGCACCATCGGCGGGGGCGCGAGGTCGGCGGAGATCACGTTGCCCGGCTTCGTCCACGACCTGGGCTCCGCGATACACCCTTTGGGCTACGCCTCGCCTTTCTTCCGCTCGCTGCCCCTGGAAGAGCATGGTTTGGAGTGGGTTCACCCGGACGCTCCGCTCGCCCACCCGTTGGACGGCGGGGAGGCGGCTGTGCTGGAGCGTTCCATCGAGGCCACGGCCGCAGGGCTGGGCAACGATGCGGCCGCCTATCGTCGCCTGATGGAGCCCATCTCCGCAGACGCGGATAGAATTGCGGGGTTCTTCGTCGGCAAACCGGGCCTGCTACGTCATCCATTGGCGCTAGCATCTTCGGGCGTGAGATCCCTGGGCGACGCGGAGGGCCTGGCAAACAGCGTCTTCGAGGACGAGAAGGCCAAGGGCCTCTTCGCGGGGAACGCGGCACACTCCTTCTTGCCGTTGGATAGATCGCCGAGCGCGATGTTCGGGCTGCTCCTGGGAACCCTGGGTCACGCCTTCGGCTGGCCCTTTCCCAGGGGTGGATCGCAGTCGCTCGCGGATGCCCTCGCCTCCTACCTCGAGTCCATGGGCGGCGAGATCTATACGGACTCGCCGGTCGGCGCGGTCGAAGAGGTTCCAAAGACGCGCGCGGTCCTCTTCGACGTGACGCCACGCCAGCTCCTCGACATCGCCGGGGAACACTTTACCGAAGATTACAACAACGCCCTCAAACGCTACCGCTACGGCCCAGGCGTCTTCAAGGTCGACTTCGCCCTCGACGGGCCGATACCCTGGGAGGCCGAAGGGGGCAAGCGTGCGGGAACGGTTCACCTCGGGGGCACTCTCGAAGAGATCGCGGCGGGGGAGAGCGCGGTCGGGCGGGGGGAGCATCCCGAGAGGCCCTTTATACTTCTCGCCCAGCAGAGCCTCTTCGACCGCACGCGCGCCCCGGAGGGCAAGCACACCGTCTGGGCCTACTGCCACGTCCCGAACGGCTCCTCGTTCGACATGACAGAGAGGATCGAAGCCCAGATAGAACGCTTCGCCCCGGGTTTCGGGGACCGCATCCTGGACAAACGGGCGGCGGGGACGGCCGAGCTCGAACGGTGGAACCCCAACCTCGTCGGCGGCGACATAAACGGCGGGTACATGGACCTGAGGCAGCTCTTCACCAGGCCAATGCCCCGGCCGAACCCGTACTCGACCCCGGCACGTGGCCTCTACATCTGCTCCTCCTCCACGCCGCCCGGCGGCGGGGTGCACGGCATGAGCGGATACTTTGCTGCCAGGGTCGCCTTGCGCTACCTCGCTTGACGGGACGCGAAGGTGGCCCCGACGAGAAAGAGTACAAAGCTGCCGGGGCCGTCGAAAGCCGACAGGCTCCGCCTCCACCACGCAGGCTCCCGCGCGCGTGGCGGGGTGGCTGATCGTCCCTTTGTACGTCGCGGGCCTCTGTGTGAGCTACCTGCTCGAACGCAGGGCCGGGTTGCCGAACGAACACCCGACGGACGACGTGGTGCTCCAGGTGGGGTTCGGGGCCTTCGCGGTGGTCGGGGCGCTGCTGGCGGCCAGGCGGCCCGCCAACGCGGTCGGCTGGATCATTGCCGCGGTCACTCCAATGGTGGCGGTCTTTCACACTGGCGACTCCTACGCCGCCTACGTGATGGTCACGCGCGGGCGGCCCGACGCGCTCGCCGTCGTGAGCGCGTGGATCGGGAACTGGTACTGGTACGTGCTCCTCGTGCTGGTGGTGATCTACCTGCCCCTGTTCTTCCCCGACGGACGCTTGCCTTCGCGCCGGTGGCTCCCGATCGCCGTGCTGCCGGCGATCGCAACGCTGGGCATAGTCGTCCTCGGGGCACTGGTCGATACCCTGGCGGTGAACGAGGATCCTGGTTACGAGATCGCCAACCCGATCGGGATACGAGGGTTGGACCGCGCCGAGGACCTCCCCGTATTCGGCGTGCTGAACGGTCTCCTTCTAGTCGGAGCTGTCGGAGCGGTCGGGGCGGTCGCGTCTGTGGTGGTGCGCTTCAGACGGTCGCGGGAGATCGAACGGCGGCAGATGAAGTGGTTCCTCTATGTGGCGTCGTTCATCTTGCTGGCCCCGGTGGTGAGTCGCTTGCCGGACATAGTCAACGGCATCTGGTTCGATCTAGTGCTCGTCGCCCTTCCCGCGGACATAGGGATCGCGGTGTTGCGCCACCGCCTCTACGATATCGACCTCATCATCAATCGCACCCTGGTCTACGGTGTTTTGAGCCTCCTTCTCGGCCCGATCTACTTCGGAGCAATCGTCCTCTCTCAAACGGTCCTGCGCACCCTGACGGGAGGGGAGTCGTCGCTCGCCGTGGTCGCCTCCACCCTGACGATCGCCGCGCTTTTCAATCCCCTGCGCCAACGCATACAAAACTTTATCGATCGCCGCTTCTACCGGAAAAGGTACGATGCGGCAAAGACGCTCGAAGCGTTCTCTGCCAGCCTGCGAGAGGAGACGGACCTTGGGGAACTGAACGACCACCTCCTGGCGGTGGTGCGGGAGACGATGCAGCCCGAGCACGTGAGCCTGTGGCTGCGGCACCCGGGCGACTTGGAGCGGAGTGAAAGGGGGCCGAGAGGTGTTTGAGATCGTGGTCATCGGTGGCGGGCCCGCGGGGGTGACGGCAGCCCTGCGCGCCCGCGAGCTTGGCGCTACGGTCGCGCTGGTCGAACGCGGGAACATGGGTGGGACCTGCACGAACGACGGCTGCGTCCCGACCCGCGTCCTCGCCAAAGCCGCGCGCCTGGTGCGCGACGCGGAGCAGTTCGCCGACTACGGGCTCACCGGCAGCCACCCCGGGGTAGATTTCGCCCGTCTGTTAAACAGGACGCAGCGCATCGTGTACGAGGTCCAGCAGAAAAAGCAGCTCAGAAAACAGCTCGAGGTGGCGGGCGCGAGCGTCCTGGACAGGACCGGCGATGCCAGGTTCGTGGACGGGCACACGCTTACGCTTGGGGACGGCTCCCGCGTCTCGGCCGAGAAGTTCGTCGTCTGCGCCGGAGGCCACGCGCGCCACATAGATTTCCCCGGCGTCTGGCACGCCATAACCCACAGCGACGTCTGGACGATGCAGACCCTGCCCTCGTCCGTCGTGGTCGTCGGCGCCGCCGCGACCGGTTGCCAGCTCGCCTCGGTCTTCGCGGCGTTCGGCTCCAGGGTGCTTCTACTGGACGTGGCACCACGCATCCTTGGCGGGGAGGATGACGTGGTCTCGACCGGCGTGGCCGAGGTCTTCTCCCGCAGGGGCATCGAGATGCTCACGGGCATCGGGGGTGTGGAGCGGATAGACAAAGAGAACGGTCTCCTCCGGCTCTCCTACACGCAGGGCGACGAGACACGCGTGCTCGACACGGAGGCGGTGGTGCTCGCGGTCGGCTGGCCTGGCAACGTGGAACCCCTTAACCTCGCCGCCGCCGGGGTAGAGACGGAGCGCGGTTACGTGGCGGTAGACGATCGCCTGCGGACCAGCGCCCCGCACGTTTTTGCCGCGGGAGATCTGACCGGTCGGATGATGCTGGTCCAGAGCGCCAACTACGAGGGTAGCCTCGCCGCCGAGAACGCCGTGCTCGGCGAGGACCGCGGCTACAGCCACGTGATCGTCCCGCACGGCGGTTTCACCGACCCCGAGTACGGCAGCGTCGGCCTCACCGAGCGCGAGGCCCGCGACGAGTTCGGCGACGAAGACTGCGCCGTCGCGGTCGTACCCTATACCGACCTGGACCGCGGGATCATCGACGGACGACCCGAAGGCTCCTGCAAACTTGTCGTGTCCCGCACCTCGCGGCGCGTACTCGGGGCGCACATAGTCGGCGAGCAGGCCGTGGAGGTGGTCCAGCTCGTCGCAACCGCCATGGGCGCCGGCATGCGCGTAGAACAACTCGCGAACCTGGAGCTAGCCTACCCAACCTTCACCGCGATAGTCGGCCTCGCCGCCAGGCAACTCGTCCGCCAACTGGACCTGATCCCCATCTCGCCAAATTGGCGCACGCTGGGACGTCCCGGCGCCACAGAATGGGAACACAACGACCAGCCCTGAGGGGCAGCACGCTTAAGCCTTCGGCTTTCGCTTCCAACACGCTTGCTTGGCAGGCTTGTCAGCCAGGGTGTGCGTGTTGCCCCGCCCGCGAATCGGTTTCGCAAGAAGTCATACTGAGTCAAGTAGGACCTTGACGCGTTCGGGCTTTCCGGCAGCGATGCCTATCCCCTCTCTCTCACATTCGTCATTCTCCCGGAAGCGGGAATCCACGGTTATAAGGAGATGCTACGTGGCTGACCTCCGGCTCCTTCTTACCGTTGGCACTCACGAGGACTTGGTATCCTGCACAATGAAGATTCAGCCGCCTAACTATCTGAATGAAGAAGCCTAGATCTCTGAGCAACTGAAGCGCTGACAAGAGAGGGTCATGGGGCCTCAAGCGTGCCGGCTTGATCACAACGCCCAGGCCTCGGCTACGTCGAGCATTTCTCGGCCCAAATTTTCGGCGCCGACCCGGGTTGCCAGGAGTCCGGTGGAGACGCCTTCGACGAAGCCCTACTCCCAGATCGCTCGGGCATGATCGATGACACGCCCGGAGCACGGTCGGTTCACCTCCTCCCACGTCGCGACGATAAAGTCGGAGAGCCAGCGCGGGCTTTGTCGGCGCCGGGGGTCAGACCTGCAGGGATGGGCACGTCCCAGGCGCGTTACACCGTCGAACAGAGGATCTCTATCTGGGTGGGCATGGGCAGCCCGATCGTGCGGAGCGAAGACCCGAGTCGCTCCTGCAACGTGGCGTGGTGTTCCTCATTGTACCCTAGCAGGCGCGCATAACCGCGCCCGTCTGCGGCGAGGAGGGTCAGAACCTCGGTCGCGACCGACGCCTAGGGTGGCATTTCGATCTTGACGACGGCATCGGCGCCAGAGTCAGTCCTGGCTGAGGCCACGTATGACTCCGACCCTCCGTAGAGGGCGGACCCGACGCTCACCCCCCAGTCGCGTTCCAGGTCGCCGATCAGGTGCCCAAGCCCACCCAACCACCGCCGGCCTTCGGGGCCGTGGGCCAGCCCCTGGCTTCCAGACTACGCTGGAACGGACGGCGATCGCGTCCTCTCCCGGCTTGGTCGGGAAGAAAAATGACGAAGTTCTTTGAAATCGTATCTTCGTAACGCTTGCCGTAACGGGTTCGTAACGCGGGGAGGCTAAATTGGGGGCATGAAGGGTTCCAGGAGAGAGGAGAGGCGGATGAAGGTTTCGGACGTTATGCGGTGGGTTGGGCCTGCGGCGATAGCGGGCGGCGTTTATCTGGTGCTCTCTGACCTCTCCGGATTGCCCATCTCCATACCTTATTTGAGCACGACTTCTCCCTCGGGCTTCGACGCGGCCGGGTCGGGTTTGATCCTGATCGCGCTCACGCTGCTCCTGGTTGGCATGGCCGGACTGTACGCTAAAGGCCCCGCTCCCAACACCGCGAAGGTCATAGAGTACGGGGGAGCCTTTGAGGAAGACGTTCCCAAACTCGAGCAGGCCGTCGCCGAAGAAGCCAGGCACGAAACGGCCGAAGAACAGACCGAAACGCTGGCCCCGCGGGCGTCGTCCCGGACTGGCGCGCTGGTCCTGGGTACCGGGCTCGTTCTGTTCTTTCTGCTGAAGCAGTAGGACATGTTGCGAAAGATACGAGGAGTGGATCATGGTCCGACCGCCGCGCGTCGTCGCAGAGCTTCCGTCCGAGGTAGAGGATGTATTCGAGGAGTTCCGTACGTGCGAGATGTCCACGCTGGCCAGGGACGGGATCCCGATTACGTGGCCCACGCTACCCTTCTGGTACTCCGATGAAAAGCGCTTCACGGTAACGGCGTCCATCGCCCTCGCCCAGAAAGCGTTCAACGTTCGGCGTAACCCGCGCGTCTCGCTGCTGTTCTCTAACCCGACGGCCAGCGGCCTCGAGAACCCGCCCGCGGTGTTGGTGCAGGGCGATGCCGAGGCCCCCGATGAGATAGAAACCTCCGTCGCGGGCTTTGAAGAGGAGCTGCGGAAGGTCTACCCCAGGCAACCGGCCTCCCGCGCGTACGGCAACGACCCGTTCACGCGCTACTTCATGGACTGGTACTTTATGCGGCTCATGATCTACGTGACGCCGCGCCGCATCTTGTGGTGGCCCGGGGCGGATTTCTGGCGGGAGCCTTTCGAACTGAGGATGGAGCATGTGGGCTGAGATCACAAAGTACCTGTACGAATTCGAGAGCGCCGTCCTGTCGGGCCTCGATGAGGCAGGGTACCCGTTCAGCGTGCGCTGCAGACCCTACCCGGATGCGTCGGGCGCCGAGGTGCTGAGGGTCTGGCTACCCGCAGACACCGCCCTCCGACCGGGCCCCGCGAGCCTGCTGTGCCACAGGCACGATGAGAAACTGTGGAACCTCAAGAGCTTTCTCGTTCGCGGCGCTCTGAAAAAGGACACCGGAGGATGGAGCTTCCAGCCCGTGCGGTTCATCCCCGGGCTCGGCATCGGGGGACTCCCCGCTATGATACGTTTCTTTACCCGATCGCGACGCAACGCTAGACTCTATCTGGAAAGGCGCGGGCTCGCGCGCCCTCGTATCCCCTGGGATGAGATCAACGTCGCCAAGAAGAAGGCCTTCGCGACTTCGGCCCTCAGCCAAGAACAAACAGCTGACGGCTGAGCGCCGGGTGCTGATAGCTTTTCACCATTCCACGAGCTTCCAGACTTCCGGCTGCAGTTCGTCCCGCTCACCGATCTCGGCGAAGAGTTCCACGGCCCGTTTGAGGTGCCCCATGGATTCTTGCTCGCGGCCCGTGGCGTGGAAGAGATCGGCCAGGTTGTTGTGCAGCGCGGCCTCCCTGTGCCTGTCGCCCGATGCCACGCACAACCTGAGGGCGAGCTCTGCGAGCCTAATGGCTCCCTCGGGTTCTCCGCCGCTCTCATGCGCGAGGGCGAGGTTGTTGAGGGCTGCCACCTGGGCGTCCGAGTCTCCCAACGCCTCGGCGAGATCCAAGCTCTCCCCGAGGTGGCGCAGCGCTACTTCCTGATCCCCCGCCTTGCCGGCCAGGATGCCGAGCATATTGTGGGCCTGGGCCAGGGCCCGCGTGTCGCTCGTGTCCTCGGCCAGCTCCAGCGCCTGACGGGCGAACCCGGCGGCCTCTTCGGGTCTGTCCTGACCGTGGGAGAGCAGGCTCCAGTCGGCGTAGAGCCGCGCTAGCTCTGCCTCGTTTGCCGTCGCTGAAAACCCGTCCAGGGCGGACTCGTAATGGCTGCGGGCGAGGTCCCACTCCCCCTTGCGGGCGTGGATGTTGCCTATTTTGTGCTCGATCGCGGCCAGGTCCCCGGATTCCGCCGAGGAGGCCGCGGCCTCGTAGCTGGCCAGCGCCGCGCCGTACTCGCCGGTGCGGGTCCTGAGATCCCCTATGGCTTCGTGCAGCGTGGCCGTATCGGGGTGACCGAGCGCGAGCGCCTCCTCGTAGTGGGTGAGGGCTTCGCTGTTGGCGTGCAGGCTGCGCGCGTAATCCCCCGCTAGCAGAAAGTACCGCGCCGCCTCGGCGTCTTGTCCCGCGAGCCTGTGTTGGCGGGCTATCTGGCTGGCAAGGGCGTCCGCCTCGCGTCCGCGTGCCCCACCCGCAAGCGCCGTGGCGGTACGACGGTGCAAGAGGCGCTTGCGGGCCAGGCTGGTTTCTTCATAGACTAGAGTCCGGATCTTGTCATGGTCGAAGTCGTAGGATGGGGTTCCCCCTACCGTGCTGACCTCCCGGATGAGACCGCGTGAGATCAACTCTTCAAGCGAGTCCAACGTCTCTTCTTCGCCCCTGCCGCTCGCCGTCCTGACGGTGTCGAAGTCGAACGAGCGTCCGACGACGGCGGCGGCCGCGAGAACCTGGCCCGCTGTCTCGCGGACCGTCCCGAGTCGGGCTTTGAGGAGGTCCTGCACCCCTCCAGGCAGCGTCCACGAGTCATCCCCCGGGTCTAGCTCGCCCTTCTCGACGGCTGCCAGATACTCCGTAAGAAAGAGCGGCAACCCCTCCGTCTCGTCGCTTAACCGGGGGCCCAGAGTTCCTGGGTTAGGCACGGCTTGACCTACCAGCTCCTCTACAGACTCGGGACTCAACCTCTTCAGGGTCAGGGACGTCGCAGCCCCCGACCTCCTGGTCTCTGCTAGTAGTTTTCGCAGGCGGTGTCCTTCCGGGACCTCCTCTGCGCGCCAGGTCAGGAGCACGCAGAACGGCTTGTCGTTCAGTCTCCTCGACAGGTAGGTCAGCAGGCTGAGGGAGGCGTCGTCGGCCCAGTGCAGGTCGTCGAGGAAGAGCACACCAGGGGGAGGACCGTCGAGCACGGCGAGCAAGACGCGGACGACCTCCCCGAAGAAGCGGCTCCTCGCGCCCGGCGTGTCGAGCGGCGGGGGCGACGGCGAGTCTGGGGAAGATAATTCCGGCAGCAAACGGGCGGCCTCTTGCAGGGAGGACTGCGACAGGTCTTTCAGGCGGTCCCCGCTCTCCGGGCCGAGGGCGGCTGAGAGGCCTTCGACGAAGGGACCGTAGGCCAGGTTCTTCTCGCCAGCGTAGCAGCGCGCGACTACGGCGGCCGCGCCGCTTTCGCGTACGTGGGCCACGAACTCCTCGGCGAGCCTGCTCTTGCCGATGCCCGCCTCACCCTCGATAACGACGATGCGTCCGCCCTCGACGATGGATCCATACGCCTCGAGCAACGCCTCCCACTCTGCGCCTCGTCCCACGAGGGGGTTGCCCTGCGTGCGTAGTGCCACCGTCGGAGAGTCGTCGGGGGCCGTGCTAGAGATCTCCACATCCCGCGGAACCGCTGGCCTGTACTCGGAGAGGGTCGGTTGCGGTGGGAGGTCGTTCCCCTGTACGGCCCTGTAGAGCAGGGTCGTCTCCTCCAGCGGGGCGACGCCTAGCTCCTGGTCCAAAATTCTGACGCACTCCCTGTACTGGCGCAGGGCGGCGGCGCGCTCGTCGAACCATGCGTAGAGCATCATGAGCAGCCTGTGGGCCGGCTCGTGCAGAACGTCGAGGGCCAGCCACCGCCTGGCGTGGGCGATGGCCGCCTCCCACTCGCCTAGAGCCCCCCGGCCGCAAGCAAGCCTCTCAAGCGCGCCCGCAAGCTCCCGGCGCAGGCTCTCCGACTGGAAGAACTGCCAGTCGTCGAAGGCGACGCTATCGCGCAACCCGAAACCGGCCATGAAGTCGTCGCGGTACAGCTCCACGGCTTCGGTTAGCTGGGGCAGGCACTCGGGGCAAACCTCCGCCTCCGGGTGCCCATGCAGCTTCCACGCGGCGAGGAGGTCATGAAACCGGACCACGTCGACCCCGATGGCGTCGTGGTCGAGGTCCACGTTCTCCCTATCCGTAAGGAGCCAACCCTCCTCGCGCGCGTTCCCCAGCGACGATAGGGTCCTGCGCAGGGCGGCGCGGGCACGGCCCTGGTTGTACTCCGGCCAGAGCAGGCCGGCTAGCGCGTCTCTGGTGTGGCCTCGCCGCGTGACGGCGAGGTAGGCGGCCAGCGCGGTCGCCTTCCGTGTGTCGACCTCGACGGGCACACCGTCACGCTCGATGCGCGGCGCACCGAGCAACGAAATAGTCGTTCGGAACAAGGTCGTCTCTCCCGTCACTCTCCGACCACGATATTATGCCGCCGCAACAGGAACGTCGCAACGATTCTTTTATCATCGAGAGGCTCGTAACGATCGGAGACAGGCCGCAGAAGGTTCGCGAACAGCCCCTACCAAACAGCCCCTACATTCCGTGGGACGAGAAAGGCGCCCGGCGCGATGGCCCGGCGCCTTTCTGTTCGGAAAGATACCTCGGAGAGATACCTCTCTAGGCGTTCAAGAGCTTATGGACTGCCGCGGCGATGTGGCTGGCGTCGATGCCGGCGGCGTCCAGGAGCTCCTCGGATTTGCCAGATCCCGGCATGTTTTCTACGGCGAGGTGCTCGAAGTGGAGGATGTCGGACTCTTCGGAGAGGGCTGAGAGGACGGCTTCGCCGAGACCGCCTTCAGGCCAGTGGTCCTCTACGGCGATGACCTTGCCGCCCGTCGCCTGTGACGCCTCGCGCAGCGCATCGCTGTCTATCGGCTTGATAGAGTAGGCGTCTATGATGCGCACGGCCACGTCGCTCTTTTGCAGCTCGTCGGCCGCTTTCGTTGCCTCGGGAACGGTGATGCCCGAGGCCACGATGGTTACCGCGTCCTCGTCGGAAGAGCGAATGGTCTTGCTGCCGCCGATGGGAAACTCTTCGGAGGGATCGTAGATCACCGGGGTCTTCGGGCGGAGGGTCCGCAGGAAGACGATGCCGTCTGTGTCGACCATCTCGGCGACGAGCCTCGCGGTCTGGTTGGCGTCGCAGGGTTGCAGAACGGTCGAGCCGTGTACGGCCCGCATCATCGCGATGTCCTCGAGGGCCATCTGGGAGGGGCCGTCTTCGCCGATGGAGACGCCGGCGTGAGATCCTGAGAGCCGGATGTTCGCCCGGGAGATCGCCGCCATCCTTATAAAATCGTAGGCGCGGGAGAGGAACGCGGCGAAGCTGGAGGCGAACGGTACCCTGTGGCGCACGCTCATCCCCACGGCCGCAGAGACCATCTGCTGCTCGGCGATGAACATCTCGAAGTAGCGATCGGGATACTCTTGGGCGAACTCCTCGGACTTGGTGGAGTTGCTGACCTCGCCGTCGAGGGCGACCACGTCTTCCCTGGCACCGCCTAGCGCTTTGAGGGCCACGCCGTAGGCGCCACGGGTTGCCTCTTCATCCCCGACCTCCCAGGTCGGCAGGTTCAGCTCGCCGGTCAGGCCTGCGGAGAAATTCTCGCCGGAGCCGGGGTCGGGCTTGCGCACTTCTACGAGCAGGTCGTCGCTGCTGCCTAGCTCGTCGAGGGCGGCCTGAACCTCGTCTCCCGCGACGGGTTTGCCGTGCATGCCGTCCACATCTTCAAGGAACGAGACTCCGCGGCCCTTCTTGGTCTGGGCGATGATCACGGTCGGTTTATCGGTCTGATCCTGCGCTTCGGCGTAGGCCTGGTCGATCTCTTCCGGGTTGTGGCCGTCGATCTGGATCGCATGCCAGCCGAAGGCCTCTGCGCGGGCGGCGTAGTGGTCGCCGTGCCAGCCGTCCATCGTCTCGCGGGTCTGGCCGAGACGGTTCATGTCCAGGATGGCCGTGAGGTTGTCGAGCTTGTAGAAGGCGGCGTGCTGGAAGGCCTCCCACATCGAACCCTCGGCCATCTCGGAATCGCCGCAGAGCACCCAGACGCGGTAGGGGAGCTTGTCCAGGTACTTGCCTGCCAGGGCTACGCCAACACCTATCGGTAGTCCCTGGCCGAGGGAGCCCGTTGCGACGTCGACCCAGGGGATCTGGGGTGTCGGGTGGCCCTGGAGACGGCTGTGGAACTCGCGGAACGTCAAGAGCTCGTCGTCGGAGATCGCGCCCGCCGCCTTGTAGACGGAGTAGAGCAGGGGGGAGGCGTGGCCTTTGGAGAAGATCAGGTGGTCGTTGTTGGGGTTCTCCGGCTTGTCGAAGTCGTAGCGGAGGTACTTGCTCATCAGCACGGCCAGCAGGTCGGCCGCGGACATGGACGAGGTGGGGTGCCCCGACCCGGCGCCCGAGCTAGAGCGGATGCTGTCGACCCTCAGCTGCTGCGCTAGCGAGTGCCACTGCTCTACTCCCAATGTCTCCTGGTTGATCTGTTGCGTCACCACTTACCTCCTCGGCAGAATCCCAATTAGGGCAGATACTACTCCTACCCTGCATGGGCCACCCGGAAACGCCCGGCCCCTGGTGCGCAAACGGCCCCTCGCCCGCTTTGCTAGAATCCCTGGGGCGAGAGGAAAAAGTCCCGGGTGGTCCGCTTTACGCGTCGGGTTGACTGGGTGGAAGGGAAGGGTATGGATCTGGCGGTTCGCAAGATGACGCTGGGACGCTTCGGGGTAGAGGACGTTGGAGCCGTGCACGAAAACCTGCCACCCGCGCGCCTCGTCGAGGCAGCCGTGAGGAGGAGGGAGGGCATGGTCTCCGGTTCCGGGGCTCTCGTCGTAAGGACGGGCAAGAGGACCGGCCGCTCGCCCAAGGACCGCTTTATCGTAGATAACGAGATCACGAAAAATACGGTGGATTGGGGCACGGGCAACAAGGCCTTCCCGAGCGACGCCTTCGGGGCGCTTCTGGACAAGGCCGCCGCCTACATCGAGAACCTGGAGGAGATCTACGTCGTCGACGCCTACGCCGGCGCCGACCCCCGCTACCGCCTCAACGTTCACGTGGTGACCGAGCACGCCTGGCAAGCGCTCTTCGCACAGCAACTCTTCAGGCGTCCTTCCAAGGAAGAAATCGACGCCTTCGAGCCGGACTGGACCGTGATCTCGGTCCCAGGACTTCTTACGGATCCCGAGGAGGACGGCACGGAGTCCGAGACCTTCGTAGGCATTGACTTCGAACGCAAGGTGGTCCTGATCTGCGGCACGGCCTACGCGGGCGAGATCAAGAAGAGCATCTTCACGGTCCTGAACTTCGTGCTGCCGACCGAACGTGGCGTCTTTCCGATGCACTGCTCGGCCAACGTGGGCAAGAAGGGGGACGTGGCGCTCTTCTTCGGGCTCTCGGGGACGGGCAAGACGACCCTGTCCGCCGACCCGGAGCGCGAGCTCATCGGTGACGATGAACATGGCTGGTCGGACTCCGGAGTCTTCAACTTCGAGGGCGGCTGCTACGCCAAGACGATAGACCTCTCTGCCGAGAAGGAACCCCAGATCTGGGACGCCATCCGCTTCGGGGCGGTGCTGGAGAACGTGGTCATGGACCGCCGGACGCGCGAGGTGGACTACTCCGACCGCATGCTGACGGAGAACACCCGCGTCGCCTACCCGCTGGAGTACATAGCGGGCGCCGTCCCCGAAGGCATGGGCGTCCATCCTTCGGCCGTCCTGTTTTTGACCGCCGACGCTTTCGGGGTCTTGCCCCCCATAAGCGCGCTCGCGCCCTCGCAGGCCGCCTACTATTTCCTCTCCGGCTACACCGCCAAGCTCGCGGGGACCGAGGCCGAGATGGAGTCCGAGGTCGAGGCAACGTTCTCCACCTGCTTTGGCGCGCCGTTCCTTCCCCTCCCGGCGACCACCTACGCCGAGATGCTCTCCGAGAGGCTGAAGGCGCACGGCACCCGCTGCTTCTTGATCAATACCGGATGGTCCGGTGGTCCCTACGGCGTCGGGAGCCGCATAGACATCGCCGCCACCCGCGAGATGGTGAGCGCCGTGATCGGGGGCAAGCTTGACGACGCCGAGACCAGGAAGGACCCGTTCTTCGGCCTCAACGTCCCCGCAGAGGTCCCGGGGGTATCGAGCGAACTGCTGGATCCCCGCGGGACCTGGGAAGACGGCGAAGCCTACGACGAGCAGGCTAAAGAACTCGCCGATCTGTTCCGAGAGAACTTCACGAGGTTCGAGTCTCAAGTCTCAGAAGAGGTGAGGAACGCAGGGCCCCACTCGTCGTAGAAGGCTTCAGGCTACAAGTCTCAGGCATCAGCAAGGGGGCTGAGCGCCTGGCGTTGATGGGCGTGCGTAGAAAAGCCGGGTTTGCGCCTGAGATTTCACCGCTTTCCGCGGGTTCGTCCTCCCTGGCTATTGTTGACTGTTGTGCTTCGGCTTAC
>DATDKB010000219.1:0-5082 GCA_036520255.1 Rubrobacter sp.
TGTTGGTCTGAAGACCGCCCCCGAGAACGTCTGGCCTGACACCTGGAAGGGGTATGTAGGCCCCGAGCCGGTACGCCGCCAGCATGGCGAACGTGAACAGTAGCCTCGTCCGTAGCTCTGGTATCTTCCAGGCGTTTGCCAAGGAACCCAACATATCTAGTGCTCCAGTACCTCGACGCTTCCGCCGCCAGCCTCAATCTTCTCCTTCGCCGACTTCGAGAACGCGTGCGCCCTTACCGTAACGGCGCGTCCCACGTCGCCATCGCCGAGGATCTTGACGAGTTTGGCCTTCTTCCTGACGAGCCCGGCGGCCCGCAGCTCATCAGGACCTATCGTATCACCGGAGATGTCCGAGAGTTCGCCGAGGTTGACCGGCGCGTAGACGGTCGGCCGGGCCACGGTATGGCGGCCCCTCGCCTCGCCCTTGAGACGCGGCAATCGCCGCTGCAGCGGCATCTGTCCACCCTCGTAGCCGGCGAACGCCGAGGCGCCCGACCGGGCTCCGGCGCCCTTGTGGCCGCGCCCCGAGGTCTTGCCGTGCCCCGAGCCGGTACCGCGCCCGACGCGCTTCCGGGACTTCTTCGATCCCGATGCCGGGGAAATTTCGTTCAACCTCACAGCTACTCCACCTCCTCGGCATGGACGAGGTGCTGCACCTTGTGGACCATGCCCCTTATCTGGGGCGTGTCCTCGTGCACCCGGGAGTCCCGGATGCGCTTGAGACCAAGAGCGCGCACCGTCCGCTTGTGACCCTCCTTGGAGCCGATAACGCTCCTGATTTGTGTCACCTTGAGGGGGCTCATTGGGTTATCTTCACCCCCCGCAGTTGCTCTATCTCGGCCTTGCTGCGCAGCCGCTGCAGGCCCTCGACCGTGGCCTGAACCAGGTTGACAGAGGTAGTCGAGCCGAGCGCCTTCGTGAGCACGTCGCGGACTCCGGCGAGTTCCAGGACCGCACGGACGCCGCCGCCCGCGATCACACCGGTACCCTCGGAGGCCGGCTTGAGGAGCACGCGAGAGCTCTCGAACTTGCCAATCACCTCGTGGGGGATGGTCGTGTTGCGCATCGGTACGTCGAACATGCTGCGCTTGGCCCTGTCCTGGCCCTTCTGGATGGCTGCGGGAACGGTGTTGGCTTTGCCGAGGCCCGCGCCGACGCGGCCCTTCCCGTCGCCGACGACCACGAGGGCCGAGAAGTTGAAGCGCCGGCCACCCTTGACGACCTTGGCGACGCGCCGGATCTCGACGACCCTGTCCTGGATGTCCGAGTCGCCACGCTGCCTGCCGCCACGGCCACCCTGTCCGCGGCCTCCCTGTCTGTTGTCGTTTCTTGGTCGACCCAAGACGTTTCCTCCTAGAAAGTTAGACCTTAACGTCAGAGTTTCAGCCCGCCCTCGCGCGCGCCTTCTGCGAGAGCCGCGATGCGTCCGTGGTACTTGTTTCCGCCCCTATCGAAGACGGCGGTTTCTATCCCGGCTTCCGAGGCCTTGTTCGCGATAAGCTCCCCGACCTTGCGGGCGGCGTCCTTGCGGTTCTCGGCCTCCCCAACCTCGCGGGAGTCGGCCGCCGCTAGCGTCGCCGCCGCATCGTCGTCGATAAGCTGAGCGTAGATGTGAACGTTCGAGCGGTACACGGAGAGCCGCGGGCGCTCGGCGGTGCCGACGACCTTGCGCCTGACCCGCTTGCGCCGCTTCTCCCTGTGCATCCGCTTCTGCAGAGTAGCCATAAATTCCTCCTAGAGCTAAGCTAGCCGGCCTTGCCGACCTTGCGCCGAATCTGCTCGTCGCTGTAGCGGATGCCCTTGCCCTTGTACGGCTCGGGCGGACGGACCATCCGTATCTCCGCCGCCGTCTGGCCAACCCGCTGCTTGTCTATCCCGCGCACGATGATGGTCGTAGCGTTGGGGACCTCGAATTCTATCCCCTCACGCGGCGAGATGGAGACGGGATGCGAGTACCCGACCTGTAAGTTGATGTCCTGTCCCTGCAGCGCGGCCCTGTAGCCGACGCCAGCGATGTTCAGCGTCTTTGTGAACCCGTCCGTAACGCCCGTGACGGCGTTCTGGATCAGGGAACGCGTCAGCCCGTGCATCGCCCGGTGCTCGGGCAAGTCGGTGGCACGCTCGACGACTATAGTGCCGTCCTCCTGCCTGACCTCGACGCCGGTTCCCACGGGCAACGTGAGGTCGCCCTTCGGGCCGTTCACCTTCACGCTGCGGCCCGAGAGCTCCACGCTAACCGCGCCCGGGACCTCGACGGGGGCTTTTCCTATTCTTGACATCCCTCAAAACCTCCCTAGTAGACGAAGCACAGGACTTCGCCGCCGACACCCCTGCGCCTGGCCTGGTGGTCGGTCAGGACCCCCTGGGAGGTCGAGAGTATCGCCACCCCGAGGCCGTCGAGCACGCGGGGGATGCTGGTCTGCTTGCGGTAGACGCGGCGACCGGGACGGCTCATCCGTCTGAGACCCGTAATGCCGCGGCGGCCGTCGGGGCCGTACTTCAGGGCTATCACGAGCCTTCTGTCAACCCCGCTACCGCGCTCGGAGACCTCCTGGACGTAGCCCTCCTCCTGGAGAATGCGGGCGATCTCCGCCTTCATCTTGGAGTGCGGGATCTCGACCGTGTCGTGCTTCGCCATGTGCGCGTTGCGGATACGCGTCAGGAAATCCGCAATGGGATCGTTAACCGACATATTTACCTACCAACTCGCTTTCGTTACGCCAGGGATCTTCCCCTCGTGCGCCAGCTCCCTGAGGCAGATCCGGCAAAGCCCGAACTTCCTGTAGTAGCCACGCGCCCGGCCGCACCGCTGGCACCTGCTGTACTCCCTGACGGCGTACTTCTGCTTTTTCTGCTGCTTCTCCAGCAACGCTTTTCTAGTCATACCTACCTCTCAGCTCTGCCTGAACGGCATTCCGAGGAGCCGCAACAGCTCCCGCGCCTCTTCGTCGCTCTCCGTCGTCGTCACGATCGCCACGTCGAGGCCGCGGGTCGTGTCTATGGAGTCGTAGGAGATCTCTGGGAAGATCACCTGCTCCCTCAAGCCTATGGCGTAGTTCCCGTGACCGTCGAAGGACGCGGGGCTCACTCCCCTGAAGTCCCTGACACGCGGTAGCGCTATCGAGATGAAGCGGTCGAGGAACTCCCACATGCGCTCGCCGCGCAGCGTGACCCTCGCACCGAGGGGCATACCCTCCCGGATCTTGAACCCGGCTATGGACTTGCGGGCCCGCCTGAGCTGGGCCTTCTGGCCCGTGATCCTGGCCAGATCCTCCATCGCGCCGTCCATGGCGCGGCTGTTCACCACGGCCTCCCCGACGCCCATGTTGACCACGATCTTCTCCAGACCGGGCATCCGCATGGGGTTCTCGATGCCGAACCTTTCCTTGAGGTTCGGAGCGACCTCCTCGTTGTACCTGTCCCTCATCCTAGCCATCGATATCCTTCCCGGACTTCTTGCCGACCCGGACCTTCTCCCCGGAGTCCGTGAAGCGGTAGCCAACCTTGGTCGGCTCGCCGTTGCTCGGGTCGACAAGCATCACGTTCGAAGCGTCTATGGGAGCCTCGAAGTGGTAGAGCCCCTGCTGGTTCTGCTGGCTCGGCCGCGCGTGGCGCGTACGCACGTTGACGCCGCCAACCACGACCCTGTTCTCCCTGGGGAGAACGTGCTCGACCTCGCCGCGCTTGCCCTTTTCTTTGCCGGAGATCACCACGACGGTGTCCCCGCGCTTTAGTTTGAGACCCATATCTACAACACCTCCGGGGCGAGCGAGATGATCCTAGTGTAACCCTTCTCCCTGAGCTCGCGCGCGACTGGCCCGAAGATACGTGTCCCACGAGGAGCCCCATCAGGGTTGATGATGACCCCTGCGTTTTCCCCGAAGCGGATGTACGATCCGTCGTCGCGGCGCGTCTCCTTCTTGGTCCGCACCACGACGGCACGCACTACCTCGCCCTTCTTGACGGCGCTGCCGGGGGTTGCTTCCTTGACGGTAGCAACGATCACATCTCCCACGCCTGCCGTGCGCCTCTTGCTTCCGCCGAGCACGCGGATGGTCAGGATGCTCCTCGCCCCCGAGTTGTCCGCGACCCTCAGCCTCGATTCCTGCTGTATCACTACTCGGCCCTCGATATGACGTTCGCGAGCCGCCACCTCTTGCGCTTCGAGAGCGGCCTGGTCTCGATGATACGCACCGTATCGCCCACCTGCGCCTCGTTGCGCTCGTCGTGCACGATGAATTTCTTGGAACGACGCACCCGCTTCTTGTACATCGGGTGGCGCACGAGCGCCTCGACCGCGACCGTGACGGTTTTATCCGCCTTGTCCGAGACGATGAGCCCGACCCGCTCCTTGCGCCGATGGCGCTCGGTGTCGGTCTGTATCTGGCCTTCGTCCAGGTCCAGCGCGGGTCCCTTGGCAGGCCCCGTATCAAGGCCGGCCTCTACGGTCTCCCCGGCTTCTCCAGCCTCGACAAGATCCTGCGGCGTCTCGGCCACGGGCTCCTCCGCCGTCTCCGGAGTCTGATTTTTCTCTTCCTCTACCACTACTGACTCTCCTGCTGTTTGCGGTTCAGGACCGTCAGGATCCTAGCTATGTTCTTCCTGACCTCTTGTAGCTGTCCGGTGTTCTCCAACTGCCCTGTCGCGTGCTGGAAGCGCAGATTGAATAGCTCACGCCGCGTCTGGGCGAGGCGCTGCTCGAGCTCCTCGATGTCCAGCTCGCGCACTTCGGCTGACTTCACTGCTGACCACCCCCTCGCGCCATAAAGCGAGTCTTGATGGGGAGCTTCTGGGCGGCGAGGTGCATGGCCTCGCGGGCCAGTGCCTCGTCAACGCCGCTCATCTCGAACATCACGCGCCCCGGCTTGACCACGGCGACGTACGATTCCGGGCTCCCCTTGCCGCTACCCATGCGGGTCTCGGCCGGCTTCTTCGTCACGGGCTTGTGGGGGAAGATGTTGATCCAGACCTTCCCTCCGCGCTTGATTTTCCTGGTCATCGCGATACGGGCGGCCTCTATCTGGCGGTTGGTGATCCAGGCCGGCTCCAACGCCTGCAGCCCGTACTCGCCGAACTGCACGT
>DATDKB010000220.1:0-5727 GCA_036520255.1 Rubrobacter sp.
GAGAGGTCGAAATCTTTCCCAGGCTCTATCTCGGCCTTCATGCAGCCCGTGATGTAGCTCGCGCTCGTCCCGAAGCAGGTCATGCCGGTTTTCTCGGCGAACTCCCAGAGAACGTTCATGTCTGGGTAGCCGGGGTTTCCATCGTAGAGGAGGACCGTGGCCCCCGAGAGGAGACCGCCGACGACCAGGTTCCACATCATCCAGCCCGTCGTGGTGAACCAGAAAAAGCGGTCGTCAGGCCCGAGATCCATGTGCAGCACGCACTTCTTGAGGTGCTCGAGCAGGATGCCGCCCTGGCTATGTACGATGGCCTTCGGCAGCCCCGTCGTCCCCGAGGAGTACAGCACCCACAGCGGATGATCGAAGGGGACCTGCTCGAAGGAGATCTTCGCTCCTTCGTGCTCAGACAGGAGATCCCGCCACATCACGACGTTCTCGAGCTGACTCGTGTCAGGATTTTCCGTGACGTAAGGGAGGAAGACGATGTTCCCTATCGTCGGTATTTCCTGCTGGAGCCGCGCGACGACGCCCGTCCTGTCGTAGTCCTTGCCGCCGTAGCGGTAGCCGTCGACCGCGAGGAGCACCTTCGGCTCTATCTGCTGGATGCGGTCTACGACGCTTCCGGCGCCGAAATCGGGAGAGCAACTTGACCACACCGCGCCGATAGAGGCGCAGGCGAGCAGGCCGATGACGGCCTCGGGTATGTTCGGCAGGTAGGCCGCGACCCTGTCGCCGCGCTCCACGCCCATAGCTTTCAGGCCAGCGGCTAGCGCGGCGGTCCTGTCGCGCAGTTCACCCCAGGTCACGCTGTCCAGGGATCTCACCTCGGACTGGTGTAGGATCGCGGGCCCATCGGCGCGGCCCTCGGCGTTCTTCAAGACGTGCTCGGCGTAGTTTAGCTCAGCCCCCGGGAACCACTCGGCCCCAGGCATCTCACGGTTCCCGAGCACCCTATCGTAGGACTTCGAGGCTGTGATGCCGCCGTACTTCCACACGGCAGCCCAGAAGCTTTCGAGGTCGCCCACGGACCACTCCCAGAGATCGTTGTAGGTTTTGAAGGAGAGGTCTTTTTCGTTCCCCAACCAGTTCATAAAGTCGGAGATCCTGGCGTTCTCTTTGAGCCCTTCCGAGGGCTCCCACAGCAGCGTTCCTTCCGTTGTTTCAGTCACGGTCGTCCTCCCTAACTCTCTAGTGGGCCGTCGCTGCGCCGTCCATCACGAGGGACGCGCCGTTTATGAACGACGCCTCGGGCGCGCACAGGAAGGCCGCGAACTCGGCGACTTCTTCGGGTTCGATCAGGCGCTTTATCGCGGGCTCCGTGAGCATGATCTTCTCTACGACCTCGTCCTCGGAGATGCCGTGCGTTCTTGCCTGGTCTGCGATCTGGTTCTCCACCAACGGCGTCCTGACGTACGCAGGAGAGATGCAGTTGGAGGTAACGCCTTTCGCCCCGCCTTCGAGGGCGAGGGTCTTGGAGAACCCCTCGAGCCCGTGCTTGGCCGAGATGTAGGCGGACTTGTATGGTGAGGCGACGGTGCCGTGAATTGATGAGATGTTGATGATGCGTCCCCACCCTTTCTCGTACATCCCCGGCAATGCCTTCTGCACGATCCTGAACGGCGCCTCCAACATTAGCCTAAGCATCATCGAGAAGCGCTCGGGCGGGAACTCCTCGACGGCCGCGACGTGCTGTAACCCCGCGTTGTTGACGATGATGTCCGCATCCACCTCAAGCTCATCAAGGACCCTGTAGTCGGACAGATCGGCCTGAAGCGCCTCGCCACCGATTCCCTCGGCGACCTCCCTTGCTGCGTCCACGTCGAGGTCGACCACGATGACGGCAGCTCCGGCGCGCGAGAGCCTCTCGGCGCAGGCTCGCCCGATCCCACTGGCGGCCCCCGTCACGAGGGCACTATGGCCCGTGAGATCCACGTTCACCGACGACCTCTCTGGCAGTGTGAATGCTTCGCTCATGCTCCTCCTTCGGCTCGACAAAATCGCCCGTCCCAGGCAAGATCTTTCCCCGATTCACCATCAGGAAACCAGTACGGAACTAAGCCGTCGTCCGGCTGCCCGAGGAACCGAATTCGGGCGGCGTCTTCTGCCGAGTTCTCGGCTAAGAGCCCTCCGAGATAAGCTGGCGTTCCTGGGCCTCGGTAGCGTTGATGTCGCCTCTGTACGTCTCGGAGGCCAGGAGAACCGAGATCACCGTGATCAGGGACATCAGGGCCATGTAGATCGCGATCGACTGGTAGCCGTAGTTGGCGATCAAATACTCGGAGATAGGGAACGCCAGCCCGCCGGCGAAGACCGAGGCGAGCTGGTAGCCGATGGAGGCCCCCGAGTAGCGCACGCGGGTACCGAAGAGTTCCGCGAAGTAGGCCGCCTGCGGCCCGTACATGGTATCGTGCCCGACGTTGACGGCGAGGACGATGGCGAGCCAGATCAGGGGCGTCACCCCCGTGTTGAGCAGCCAGAAAAACGGGAAGGAGAAGAGCAAAAGGAAGACGGACCCGAACAGGTACAACGGCCTACGGCCCACGCGGTCCGAGAGCGCGCCGAAGAAGGGCACGGTGACCAAACCTATTGCGGCGGCGAGGAGAACCCCGACGAGGCCGACGTTCTCCCCGAGCCCGAGCTCTGCCGTGATGTAGCTGAGCACGAAGACGGTCAGGATATAGAAGGGGCCGTTCTCAGCAATCCGCATCCCCATAGCCAGAAGCACATTTTTGGGATAGGTGCGCAACACGTCTATTATCGGCATGCTGGCCTCGCTCCCGCTCTCCTTGACCTGCTCGAAGGCGGGGCTCTCGAGGAGCCTGAGCCGTATAAAGAGCCCGACCGCCACGAGAAGCAGGCTCGCCAGGAACGGCGCCCGCCAGTCGAGGCCAGCGGGCAGCACGGCCCTCGACGCGAAGAAGACCAGGTTGCCGAGCAGGAGCCCGGCGGGGACCCCCATCTGCGGCCAGCTCCCGTAGAAGCCGCGGCGGCCGTCGGGGGCGTGCTCGACGGCCATGAGGACCGCCCCGCCCCACTCGCCGCCGACCCCGATGCCCTGGCAGAAACGCAACACGACGAGCAGGACGGGGGCCATAAGCCCGATGGAATCGAAGGTCGGCAAAAGCCCGATCAGGGCCGTCGCGATGCCCATGATGAGGAGCGAGAGTACGAGCATGGCCTTGCGGCCGATCCTGTCCCCGAAGTGGCCGAATACCAGCCCGCCTATAGGCCGCGCCACGAAGCCGACCGCGTAGGTCGACGCGGCAGCGAGCCTGCCGGCTGTCTCACTGAACTCCGGAAAAAAGAGCGCGGGAAAGATGAGCGCCGCCGCCGTACCGTAGAGGAAGAAGTCGTACCACTCGATGGTAGTACCGATAAAGCTTGCCACCGCCACCTGGCGTATCGAGGAGGTCTGCCCCTCTTGTTCTCCGCCTAACCTCTCCAAAAGAGCCTCCTTTGCACGCCGGAGCCCGGTCCAGACTCAGGTTTCCTATCCCCAATACCTTTGAAATGTTACTATCCGCAGACACCTAGCCGCAACCCGGAAAGCTCCGGAACCGCAGCAAACCGGCCTGCCCGGTCTTCTAGTACCGGGCAAGCACATCCTCGGTAGACCTGGCTATTGTTGCAGGGCGGCTTCGACGAAGTGGAGCCTGTCGTTGCCCCAGAAGATCTCGTCCCCGACAAAGAAGGCCGGGCGCCGAAGACGCCCCGCTGTACCGCCTCGGAGGTAGCGTCCTTGAGATCTCGCTTCGCCCCTGGGCTCGCAGCCCCCTCGAGCACGTCTTCTGGGTCGGCCCCCATCCGCCCGGCGACGGAGGAGACCGGCGCATCCTCGTCGGCCTCTTCCAGACCTTTCGGGGCCCCGCTTTCCTGCCAGTAGATCTCGAATGCCGCATCGGTAAACGCCTCGAGCCCGCCCCTCTCCCGCAAGAACATCGCCGCTCGCATCGTCTTGAGGGTCCGAAACGGGAAGGGGTCGGGGAAGCGCAGCGGCGCCCCGTAGTACTCGGCCCAGCGCCTGATGTCCCGCGCCTGGTATCTGGCCTTGAGCTTCGTCTCTGTGGGGGCCTTTATTCCCGCCTCCCTGTGAACGGCCCCGAGAAGCATCGGACGCAGCACCAGCTCAGCCCCGTTCTCTTCACAGATGCGCCCTATCTGACCGTATGCCAGATAGGAGTATGGGCTAACGAGGTCGTAGTAGAACTCCACCTGCATGTCGCTCCCTTCGGTCGCTCGGCACTTCAGCATTTCAGCTCGTCAGCACGCTCTCTTCGGTCGCTTGTCAGCTTTTTGTTTGCTGACCGGCTGGGGTGCTATTGTACGGCGCTTGTGGTGCTCTCTGAAGGGTCGTTTTCGTGTTGCTTTTGTCCGGTTGAGAGCGTGGCTATTGCTATGGCGCTGGCGGCGATGATGGCGGCGCCGAGGAACGCGAGCCTGAAACCCTGGACGAGCGCGGGGTCGGCGCGCATGGTTTCGGCGAGGGTTTCCGTGCGGGCGGCGGAGAGGGGGATGAGGATCGCGAGGCCCAGGACGGTTCCGATCTGGGCGGCGGAGTTCAAGAGGCCGGAGGCAAGGCCTTGCAGGCCGCCGTCCGCGGCTGAGGTTCCGGAAGCGGTCGAGGCGACCGAGGCGCATCCCAGGCCGGCGCCCATGAGTACGAAAGCGGGGATCAAGTAGAGGAGGTATCCGCCGCCGCGGGGGCTGATCCCCAGGAGGCACGCGGAACCCGCGGCGATGGCGATCAGCCCGCAGACCATCGTGGTTCTGGGTCCAAGCCGCGCCACTAGCCGCGGGCCGAACAGGGACCCGCCGATGACGGCGAGGTTGAACGGCGGGAACACGAGGCCAGCCTGGGCCGGCGGAAATCCCAGGACCTGCTGCACGTAGAGGGTGCAGAGCAACATGGGCGGGGTGGTAGACGCGGTGAGAACGAGCGCGACGAGGTTCGCCCCGACCAACACGCGCGAGCGGAAGACCCCGAGCGGGACGAGCGGGTGCCGGACCCACCCCTCCACGGCCACGAAGAGGACCAGCAACACGACCGAAGATGCGAGGGACACCAATGTTACCGGTGCGGTAAGACCCGCCTCTTCCACGCGCGTGATCCCGTACACAAGCAGCGTGAGGCCCGCTGTGACGCTGACCGCGCCGGCCACGTCGAGCCTGGGAGGGGCCGTCTCGTCGCGGCTCTCGGAGATCAAGACCGGGGCCAGCGCCACCCCCGCAACCCCTACCGGCAGATTGACGAAGAACACCCACTCCCAGCCCAGGCTCCCCGTGAGAAGGCCCCCGAGCAGCCAGCCGGTCGCGCCCCCGCCGGCCGCGGCGGCCGTCCACACGCCGAGCGCGCGCCCTCGCCCCTCGCCCTCGGGGAAGGCGGCGGTCAACGAAGAGAGCGCGGACGGCGCAACGATGGCCGCTCCAAGCCCCTGCGCGATGCGCCCGAGCACGAGCGTGAGCGGAGAGGACGCCAGCCCACACGCCAGCGAAGCCACGGTAAACACCGCGAGCCCGACCATGAACAGCCTTCGTCTCCCCCACACGTCCGCGGCCCGGCCCGCGAGCAACAGGAAGCCCCCGAAAACTAGCGTGTACGCCGAGATCACCCACTGCAGCCCGGCCTGCGAAAACCCGAGGTCTGACTGTATCTCCGGAAGCGCTATGGCCACGATGGTCGCGTCCAAAACCACCACGAACTGCGCCACGCACAACAACCCCAGCGCC
>DATDKB010000221.1:0-13814 GCA_036520255.1 Rubrobacter sp.
CGCCGGGTTGTTCTGTATTTGCTTGCTCAACGCGGGCTTTACGGCGGTGCAGCCGCCGGTGATCCCGGACTGGTCGGGCGGCTTGAAAGTGACGACCACGTTTCCGTTTACGCCCTTAGCCCCCTTGTGGATGTGGGCCTCTGTAGCGGGCAGTTTTATATTCTGGACCCTGATGGTGTAGCACACCTTTCCTGGGGCAACATTGACGTAGGCCCTCCCGCTGCCGTCCGGGTCTCCCGACCCTTTCGGCACCTGGTTTGCCCCCTGGAGGTTGGCCGCCAGGGAGACGGGCACCACGGCGGCGCTCACCGGCACGGCGAACAACCATGCCCCGAGCACCACCAAGGTCAACATGGCCAACCATCTTCTTCTTGCTTGCACCAACAACCTCCTCGTCCCGCAAGCCGACACGACCGGTGGCCGTCTTCGCAGAGCCTCTCCTCCTTCCTCTGCGCCCACCACAAAGCATAAACCGGCCACAGATCTCGCATGATATCCAGAGAGGGCCTTCCCGCAAGCCCGTTTTTAGACACGCCGGCTTCTTCCACGCACGGGGGCGGATAGGGTTTGCGGCCGGTCCAGACGAATCAGGCGAGGGGACGCCCGTATTGTCGGGTATTATCACAATCTTATGTACATCGAGCTTCGAACTTCCAACGGGGTACATAAGAAGCCCCGCCGCATAGGACCGGGGCTACGAAGGTTCACGCGTACGGACTTCCGAGCACTTCCCCGCTTATGCGAAGTTCGTGACTAGAGCGTGTTATGAACTTGGGCAAAAGTCGCATAGA
The DNA here is from genome assembly GCA_036520255.1 of Rubrobacter sp. GTDB lineage: Bacteria > Actinomycetota > Rubrobacteria > Rubrobacterales > Rubrobacteraceae > Rubrobacter_D. The sequence goes on from DATDKB010000221.1 coordinate 792, forward strand.
AATGCGGATTTCACGGTCGGCTTGGTTCCCTCGCGATCTCTGTTTCCCGCGTTCCTAAGCCGTTTCTAATGGAGTTCATAACACGCTCTAAGGACAAGAGGAAGGCCCGAGACCGCTACTTTTCCCTCTCCCCCGCCTTCACATACCGATAAAACGTTACTCTCGCTATATGTCGCGCACTTAATGGCGAGGACTGGTACAGGGGCAGTTGACCTTGGAACAACAGTTACACTATTATGTACTTGGCTAGTCTCAGGAAAAGGGGCGTGCTCATGGAATGGTTTGAGGAAGAGAGTCGAAGGTTAGAAGGGGGACCTGGCAACCGTAGACCACCCAGAAGACCCCGAAATGGCGATGGAAACGGCGATGGAAATGGCCCCAGTGGACCAATTTACAATCCCAACCTGAACATCGTTGGTATCGAGGCGACTCAGGCGATCCAGTTCTTTAACTTCAATGGCCAGGGTAGCGGAGCCGTAGCGGAGCCGCAGCGGACAACAGTTTGCTACTTGTGGCCAAAAAGACTACCGTATTCTGCGTCTACGTCGATCGCGGAAGCGACCCAAATTTTCCTATCCCGTCTACCATAACCGGGGTAGCCAGCGCTTATATTGGTGGGCCGCCTCCCCCCTCTGGTTCCGGCTCTATCGAGCGTTTAATGCCGATCAACGGCCCTATCGATGCAAAAGCTGCGGCCCAGATCGATCGCGGCAAAGCTGCCGATACCCTTAATTTCCGGTTGCCGGGATGGCTCTGTACCGGGCAAGTGTATTTTGCCGTACGAGTTTTCGACGCTGCTCGCGGAGACGTTCTGGCCTTTTCTAGCCCGACTGCTAGCCTTTCCCCCAGATTTGAGGAAATTGCTGATCCCAATCGCCTACGACTAACTGTCGTTCGGATTATCTATACGGGTCCAGACAGGGAGGGACGGCCCACGCTTATAAATCCGCCGTCCGAGCCGGATGTGATCACCACGCTGTCAGAGTCATTCTTAACCCGGACTTACCCTATAAGCGGCATCAACTATATCCGCTTTACTATTGCAGAGTTCAATGGCGACCTGCGCCGGGATGGTCCCGGTGGTTGCGGACCGGGGTGGAATGCGCTCCTGGACCTGTTGAGGAACCTGCGCGCAGCTTCTCGGGTTCTTCCGGGGGAGTCTTTTTAGGGCTGCTGCCCCGCGGAGTTCCTATTGGTAGTAATATTATTGGTTGTGGTGATCGTGCTGACCAGGTAGCTGCTGCATTCGTTGACGATCCCTTCACGGCAGCGCATGAAATCGGGCACGCATTTGGGCGCAAGCATGCTCCTTGTTGCGACGATCCTTCTGATGTCGATGCAAACTATCCCCAATATGGTACCTTCCCCACCGGTAGCATCGGAGAATTCGGGTTCGGCACCACGTTCTCCACAGTACTGGACCCCACTACCACATTTGACTTCATGACGTATTGTCCCCCAGAGTCAAAGTGGATTTCGCCCTACACGTACCGACCACTCTTCTATGCCATCAGTGGATTACCGGCAGTAACGCCCTTTACCGATGTGGCAGCTTCTGCCGCTACACAGGAGGAGGCATCCGTGGAACATGAGTATCTTCATCTGAACTTCCGCATGTACAGAGGGGCAGGGGTAGAGTTGTTGCCAAGTTTCCATTTGTCTGGTGTCGCCCCACGGCTGCGTCTGAGTTCGGCCCGCAGTCTCCCGTCGTCTTTGAGCTACGAGATGCGGGAGGACAGGTCATAGGGTTTCATCGCTGCCATCTCTCGGATCCAAGCGCGGACCCCGCCAGTCCCTACCATACTTATCATGAGGTGGCTCCTTGGGATTGTGAGACCAGATCTATCGCTTTCCTCCGCGACGGAGAAGAGGTCGAGGCAATAGAACTAAGAGGTCGAGGCAATAGAACTAGAAGAACGGGCGCCAGAAATAACGACGCAGCCGGTTGCCGAGCTCGAAGCCGATAGAAATCGGATGAAATTGGAGTTGGGAGGAAGGCACGACGCAGAACACGTAACCTATCTAGTTCGCTACAGCAACGATGGTGGCGAGAACTGGCTAGCACTTGCCGCAGGCCTCCCCGCATCTCCGTTTGTGGTCGACCTAGATACCCTTCCGGGGGGGACAGCTGCGTTTTCCAGGTAACTGCATCGGCGACCATTCGTACCACGGTTGCCGAAACGGAGCCCTTCTCCGTCCCAGTGAAACCCCGGCGACCTTACATTGTGTCTCCCGAGCCTGGTTCTACTTTCCTGCAGGGCGAATCAGTAGGATTGGCAGGCGTGGGATACTTGCCAGATTTCTCAACCGCGCCCCCGACGAAGTAGTTTGGACTTCTAACGTCGCTGACTTTATCGGCTACGGTTACGAGGTCATCACCGACACGCTCCTGGGCTACACAAGGTTACGCTCAGCGTTGCAGACGGGCTCGGTGCAGAAGCGTCTGCTGACTTGCTCATTAAGATAAAACCAAGGGAACAATAGACTGCTGACACGTAGGCAGAGTGCCGGGGCTCCACTCATTCTCCAAAACTATGGACCGGGACCCTTAGAGCTTAAAACATTCCCTTTATAGCGGTGTGCAATGGTATTGACCCATTGTCATGTTAGGGGGTTGGACGATACCGCACCGTACACCGTAACGTAGCCGATCCACCCACGAGGCCGACGGCCGGAGCAGTGGGTCAACTGCACTGACTACCGCTATAGAACACCTACTTGCGAAAGCGCTCGAGAAGCAGTTCCCCGAGGAGCCTCGGGAACTGGAGTACGAATAAGAAGCTCAGGAGCGACCTACCCGATTAGCAGTCGAACGAAGGGTTTCGGTTGCCCACCGGCGGAAAGGAGCTGCCGCTTATCCTTGCGTCTGACCGTGAAGACCCTCGATCACGTACCGTACCGCGGCAACGTAACCGTGGACACCCATGCCGGCGATCACGGCGTCTACTGCCGGGGAGATAACCGACAACCGACGCCACTCCTCCCGCCGGTGTACGTTGGATATGTGAACCTCGACCTTCGGTACATCCAACGCTTCCAGCGCGTCGTGCAGGGCGTAAGAGTAGTGCGTCCACGCACCGGCGTTGACGACGAGACCGTCAGAATCCGCCGCATCCCTTATAAAACTGACCATCTCACCCTCGAAATCTGTCTGCCTAAAGTTGAGGTTCAGGTCGGGAAACGCTTCTCCAACGAGCCTCTCTATATCGTCGAGGGTCATGTTTCCGTAGATCTCGGGCCGACGGGTGCCGAGGGTGCCGAGGTTCACGCCGTTGAGTATGGAGACGCTAGGCAACGATGGCTCCGATCGCCTCGCGGGCTTGTTCCTGGCTAACGGGCACGTTCCTGACCGGTTTGCCGACGTCTTCGAGGAGCACGAACCTGTGTCCGGCGGGTCCGTCGCCGGCCGTGCGCTTCTTGTCCGTACCCATCGCTTCCAGTACCCGGTCTTCGTCCACGCCGGGCACGCGGCTGGGCAGGCCCGCCGCGCCGATCAGGGCCTCGTGCATGTTAGTGAGGTCCGTGCCGAAGCGGTCGCGGGAGAGGGCTGACGCGGCGATCATGCCCGCGGCGACGGCCGAGCCATGGGGCAGGCCGTAGTTTGCCGCGGCCTCGAGGGCGTGTCCGATGGTGTGGCCGTAGTTCAGTATCGCGCGCAGGCCGCCCTCCAGCTCGTCTTCGGCGACCACGTGCGCCTTGAAGCGGACGGAGTGGAGGACGAGCGTCTGCAGCACGTCGAGGTCTCCTGTTCGTGCTTCCGAAATAAGGCTGAGGTCATCGAAAAAGTCGCCTCCCGAGAGGAAACCCATCTTGATGGTCTCGGCGAGCCCGTTGGAGACCTCGTGCGCGGGAAGCGTACCGAGCCATCCCAGATCGGCAGCCACAAGGCGGGGCCTGAGGAAGGCGCCGACCAGGTTCTTGCCTTCCGGAAGGTCCACCCCGACCTTTCCCCCCACTGCGCTGTCGACCATAGCGAGCAGGGAGGTCGGCAGCATGACGAGGTCTACCCCGCGCATGTAGGTCCCGGCGACGAAGCCGCCGAGGTCCCCGACCACACCGCCGCCCAGCGCGAAGACAGTACCATCGCGGGTCAGCCCCTTGCGCGCGATCTGGCCGACGGCGTCGGCGTAAACTTGCATGGTTTTGGAAGCCTCGCCGGCTGGAACCTCGATCTTCCCCGCGACCCGCCAACCGGCATCTTCGAGGGCGTCGCGCAACCGGGCAGCGTACAGCGGCCCGACGGTCGAGTCGGTGAAGATCACGCACAAGCCCGGGTCCAGAACGTCGGAGACGACCGCGCCGAGTTCGAGGTCAGCCCCGACGACGACGGGGTACGGACGGGAGACGGGCACCTCTATCGTACTCCCAGGCATCCCAGCACCTCCTCCACCACCCGCGAGGGCGGCCGTCCGTCGCCTTCGACTTCGAAGTCCGCGGCCTCGCTGTAAAGGGGAAGACGTTCCAGGTAGCGCGACTCGAACTCTTCGCGGCTGGTCGCCCGCAGTGGCCTGCCGGGGCCGCGGGTCCTGCGATAGAGAACGTCGATGTCCTCACGCAGGAAGACCGTTCTCACGTCGCGCAGCAGGGCCCTGTTCTCGGGGCGAACCACGACGCCGCCGCCGCAGGCGACGATGCAGGGGGTGTTGCCGTCGAGTGCCCCACGTAGCGCCTCGTGTTCCAGATCCCTGAAGTAATCCTCGCCGTGCTCGGCGAAGATCTCCGGTATCTCCTTGCCGGCGTTGTTGGAGATGGCACGGTCGAGGTCGACGAACTCGAGGTCCGTGGCGCGGGCTAGCAGGCGGCCGAGGGTCGTCTTGCCGCTCCCCATGTACCCGACGATGGCCACCGAGTCTTTCAAGTTTCAGTCTCTGAACCCTGTCCTCGCGACGCGTGCCGCGTAGGCCTCGTAGGAAGCGTGAATATCGGTCATGTTGTCCCTGCCGAACTTCTCCAGGAAAGCCTCGGCCAGCACGATCGCGGCCATGGACTCCCCGATCACCGCCGCGGCAGGCACCGCGCAGGAGTCGGCGCGTTCCTTGAAAGCCCGGGTCGGCTCCCCGGTCGCGAGGTCGACGGTGCGGAGGGTCTTGGCTATCGTGGAGATCGGCTTCATTGCCGCGGAAACCACGACGGGCTCGCCGTTGGTCATCCCACCTTCGAAGCCCCCAAGGCGGTTGGTGTTTCGGGCCAGGCGTCCGTCCTCAGATAAGATCTCATCCTGGACCTCGCTCGAGCGGCGGGCAGCCAGCTCGAAGCCCATCCCGAACTCGACGCCCTTTATGGCGTTTATGGACATCATGGCCGCCGCGAGCCTGGCGTCCAGTTTGTCGCGCCAGTCGATGTAAGATCCGAGGCCCGGCGGACAACCACGGGCGACAACGACGAACTCGCCTCCGAGGGCGTCACGCGCGTAGCGCGCCGCGTCGATCTCCGCCTTCATCTGCTCCGAGACCTCGGGGTCCGGGCAGCGCACCTCTGACTCGTCGGCCTTGGCTGCGTCGAGCGCCGCGTTCTCTTTCGGATAGGCGACAGCCCCAATCCTGTAGACCGCGCTCGTGATCTCCACACCGAACTCGGAGAGGAGCTTCCTCGCAACGCCGCCGGCCGCGACCCTCGCGGTAGTCTCGCGGGCGCTCGAGCGCTCCAGAACGTTTCGCAGGTCGTCGAAGTCGTACTTCTGCATCCCCGCGAGGTCAGCGTGCCCGGGACGGGGAAGCGTGATCTTCTCCGGCGGATTCTTCACCGGCTCCGGCGTCATCCGGTGTTCCCAGTTGGCGTAATCGTTGTTCCGAATGAGCATCGCGACCGGCGAACCCAACGTGTAACCGTGCCGCACCCCACCCAGAAACTCGACCTCGTCCTTCTCGATCTTCTGGCGCCCGCCACGCCCGTAACCCTTCTGCCTCCGCGCCAGGTCCCGGTTTACATCTCCGGCGAGCAGCCCGAGACCGGCCGGAACCCCGTGCACCAGAGCAACCTCGGCGGGACCGTGCGACTCCCCCGCCGTCGAAAAACCAAACCTCACAAATACGCCTCCGAACACGAACGACAACTAGGCGTAATGTAGCACGCTTCGGCCTTCGGCCAACGCTTGTCAGCACTTCAGCATTTCAGCACCTCAAGTGTTGTTGTCGGGGGTTAGCCGGCTAACTATCTTGTTGCGTTCTCATTCGCGCCGCCGAGTTCGTGAGCACCGGTGGGCGGCGTCGCAGACGACTTGGCTTACCTGCTGACTAGCTGAAATGCTGACAAGCCCGCTGAACGGGCGTGCTGCGCTGCCTACGGCAAGGGTAGTATTCCGCCGCTGTTGAGCAGATCGCCGTCCTCGCCGGGAGGGCGGGCTCCGTTGCGTACGGTTGGCCCGGTACCTGGGATCGCGCCGGATCCGGTGCCTGACCCGGTGCCTGTTCCGGGGCTGGATGCTCCGGTGTCGGGACGTCCGTCGTCGTTGGAGTCCTCGTCGGAGCCGTCGGGGATACCGTCGCCGTCGGTGTCCGGGTTGTTCGGGTCGGAGCCGATGGTCCGCTCCCTACGGTCGGGCACGCCGTCGGCGTCAGTGTCCCTGTTGGCGCCCCCGGCTCCCGGGGTGCCTGGGGTCTTGCCGGTGCCGGTGGTGGTCTCCGGGGTGGTCCGTTCGGGGGGTGTTGGGGTCGGCTGCTCCGTGGTAGTCTTCTCGGGGGCGAGGAGTTCCCTGAACGGGTCCTTGCTGCGGTAGGCGGCGTAGGAGTTCACATCGCGGTTCTCGACGCCCGGGGAGGGGGAATCGCCAGCCGGACTGGCGTTGTCGGATTGGGCGAGGTTGGACTGGGCGAGGTCGGCCTTGTGCGCGACGGGTTTCTGGTCGGCTTTGTCCATGAAAGCGCCGGCCAGGATCCAGGCGATGATAAACAGGGCGAGCACGGCGAGGACCGGCGGCAGTACCCTGTTGTCCCGCACGAACGCATCCACTAACCCCGCACCGAGGTCGGCGAGGCGATGTCCGGTCTGGCGCAACCTATCCGCCACTGGTCGTCTCCTCCGGCTGCTCGGGAGAGGTTGTCTCGGGGACTACGGTCGGCGGGACCTCGCCCGAGGTGGCGTCGGTCGGCTGGTAGTACACGTCTGCCTGTATCTCGACTAGGAGACGGGTCTCGACGGACGGGTTCGATGCCGTGGCCTCGTCTACGGGTTCAGGCGGCTGCACCGGACAAAAGTGCTCGGAATCGAGCTGGGGGACGCGGCAGTAGCTGACATCGGTTACGGTCACCAGCCTTGCGAGGTTGCGCGTTCGCAATAGAAAATCCTGCATCTCGTCGTAAGTCGCCTGGAACTGCATTGTAACCGGGACGACCCTGTAGTCGCCACCGCCCTCGGGCGGGAGGGAAGGTTCGGGGTCCACCGACAGCTCGGTGACGCCGGAGGCGTCCGCGATTTCTTGTACCTGGACGACCAAGGTGGGGATCTGGGGTTGCGCGGGTATGCGCTTGCTCAGCTCCAGGAGCTGACGTTCTATGTCGGGGGAGTCGCGCCTGACTTCTTCGAGGTCGTTGACCTGTTGCTGTACCTGGGCGAGCTGGGCCTGTTTGCTCTCCTTCGCCCGCGCCTGCTCGTCGAGACGTTGCAGGAGCGGGCTCAAGAGGAGAAAGAAGTAGATGATGATGAGCAACACTATGCCAAGGGCACCGAGTATGAGCAGGTTGCGGTTGGTCACCTCGACCCGCCTCCCGTCCCGGCGGCGTACTGCCCCCTAGAAGGGGGCGAGGCACCGCGCCCTCCCATGTTGGCGACCTCGCGCGTGTTCAGCGAGCCCCCTCGCTGGCGGCGAGCTCGTCCTGCGAGACGCCTTCGAGCTTCACCTCGGTGCCGTTCTGGCCCGCGATCGTGACCAGCGCCGAGGCGACCTCGAAGCTTACTGCCTTTTGGGAGAACGTCTTGAGGGCTGCCTGTTCGAGCTCTGCGTTGGCGAGGTACTCGAAGTTGTCCATCCGCACTACGAAGTCGGCAACGTTCTCGTAGCGGGGCAACGCGACGCCGGTGAAGGTCGCGGTGCCTGCCGGCTCGAGCGGCTGCTCGGGCGTCGCCTCGATATCGACCGGGGAGGACTCGGCCGTCAGGGTGTCGAGAGCTGTGGTATCTGGTACGACGAAGGCGAGGCCCTGAAAGAACTGGTCCCAGGCAAGACGAGTGCTGTAGATACCGTCTGCTATCGGCTTCTTCGCGTCGAGCTGCGCCTTGAGGTCCCTGTAAGGGCTAAGCTCGGCAAGGCGCGCGTTTTGCTGCGCGATGTCGTCGTCCAACTGTGCGACCTGGTCTTCGAGACCGTTCAACCTCAGAAGCATTACCAGATAAATACCGACCATCACGACGACAACGAGGGCGCCGGCGATCAGCAGGATACCGAGAACCCCGCCGCCCAACCTCTCTACGGCCCGGCCACGCTCGTCGGAGGGAAGGAGGTTTATGCGCCTCATTCATCCTCCATGGCGAGGCCGAACGCGACGGCTAGCACGGGCTCCATCGCCCTTAGCTGCCCGTCCTCGATGTTGGAGTGGTTGGCGGAGAGCTTGTCCACGGGCTTGCCGCGGCCCGTCGGGACGCCGAGCAGGTCGCCGAGGTAGGCGTCGAGGCCGGGGATCAGGGCCGCCTCACCGGAGATGAGAACCCTCGAGACGTCGCGGGCTGCCTCATGCGACCGATGGTGCTCGATGGACCGCTGTACCTCGTCGGCGAGCGTCTGCGCGGCGCCCTCCAGCCCACGCCTTACGTCGTAGGCAAGCGCGGGGTCGAAATCGTCCTCTTCCTCCTCCCCTGCTTCCTCCTGCGCCGGATCGGTCGTTTCCTCCGCCTCATCTTCCCGGCCATCTCCCAGGTTGACGCGCGGGTCGAGCGCCTGCCTCTCGGCCTCGTCTTCTGTGAGTTCGGCCAGCTCCACCACGGCGGCCACGAAGTCGTCGAGGCCAACGGGCACAAAGCGGGTGAGCACCGGGTTGCCCCTGTCGGCCACGACGAGGTTCGAGATCTCCGCCCCGACGTCGATAAGGAGCACGGCTCCATCCTCGCCGAAGAAGGGGTCAGGAAGGGTGGAGCGCGCGAGCGAGAGCGCCTTTACGTCCACGCCCTCGGGCTTGAGCCCTCCGGCCCTGACCGCCGAGGTGTAGCGAGAGATCATCTCCCTCTGGGCGGCGACGACGAGAACCCGGTCGAGGTCAGAGCGCTCCTCCCTTGGCCCGAGCACCACATAATCCAGAACTGCCTCGTCGAGCGGCATCGGGATGTGATCCTGCGCCTCGAAGCTGATGGCGCCCTGGAGATCCTCCGGCCTCATGTGCGGGAAGTCTAGCAGCCTGACAACGACCTTCTGGTTGGAGACGCCGATGGTGATGGAACGGCCCTTGAACGAATGCGAGCCCCAGAACTCCCGGAGCTCCGACGACAGCAAATTCTGGTCGGCGACCTCCCCGTCGACGATAATCCCGGGGGGAAGCCTATGATACCCCACGTGCTGCAGCACGTACCCCCCGCCGGAGCTCTGGAGCTGGACGGCCTTGATCGACCCGCGGTCGATGTCCACCCCGATTGTCCCCGACCATCCCAGGCCCCTTAAGCGCCCCATCGCGCCTAGGCCCTGACCGGCCGAAGGAACACCACGTAAATTGCCAGCTCTCAAGCGCCCTCCCTGGAGACGTGCTTGAGCGTGCTCACCTCCACGTCGGTCTCGACGGAGGCCTTGCGTTCGACGCTGGAGTTCGGTCCGAGAATGACCCTCGCCCCGATGCTGGCCCCCGCCCCGACCACCGCACCGGTGGAGACCCAACTGCCCGCCCCCACTTGCGCGTCCCTGTCCACGAGCGCCCCGGGCCCGAGATAGCAGTGACTCCCAACCGTGGCATCGGGGTGGACGACAGCCCCCGCACCGACGACGCAACCGCCCCCCACCGTGGCAACGCCCGAGAGGTAGGCTAGCGGATGCACGGCGGTAAAAAACTGTCCCCCGAGGTCCCTCAACGAGTTCGCCACGCGCAGCCTGGCATCGTTGTCCGTAATCGCCACGACGAGATGCACCGGCTCCACGGAGAGCATGCTCTTGAGCATCTCCACATCCCCGAGCACCGGATACCCCCGAATCTTGTCCGACATCGCGGCATGAGCGTCGTCGTAGAACCCCAGCACCCGTTCCCCGAGCCCCCCCGCAAGCAAGACGTCGAGCGTGACCCTCCCGTAGCCACCGGCCCCGACGACAGCGACACTTATCTCCTCGTCGAGGCCTAGTTGCTGTACCTGAACTTCCGGTTCAGGTACGTTGGTAGTAGTTTCGGGCTCCCTTATCTCCCTCTCCTCCCAACGGAGATCGTACCTGACGCCGAGGGCAGTTTAGCACCGTTGCTGGCATCTTGCCCTTATGTGGACATCGTAGTCGAGGCAGCCTAGATCTTTCCACAAACGGCGATGAATCGAGTATAAACTCAGCCGAACGAGCCCTTGAGAGAGCGACCGAGGAGGAGCTCACGCGCCAGGAGGCGTCGTCCGCCCGGTACCTGAAGCTCGAGTACCTCAAGAGCCCCCGACCCGCAAGAGACGACCATCCGCCCGCTTTTGGTTCGGATGCAACCTATCTCGGAGGGCGAGGTCGTCTCCATGGCCCTGGAGCGCCAGATCTTGATCGGCCCGTCTATATCGGGGTGGAAGGTCCTCGCCCCGACCCGCGGCGCGAGGGCCCGGACCAGATCGTGCACCTCGCCCGCCTCCCTCCCCCACCTGATGACCCTGTCCTCATCCGTAACCTTGGGAGCATAAGTAGCTTTGAGACTTTCCTGCTTGACGAGGGTTAGGTTGTTATGCTCGATCAGATCCAAACTCTCGACTATGGCCTTAGTCCCAGCGTTGGCGAGAAGCTCCGTTAGTTCGCCGGCGTTCATCTCGGGGGGTATGTTGACGGAGGTCTGGAGCGCAATGGGGCCGGTATCCAGGCCTACGTCCATCTTCATGATCGTGATGCCTGTCTCGGTTTCGCCGTTCATGATCGCGCGCTCTATCGGGGCTGCGCCGCGGTATTTCGGCAAGAGCGAGGCGTGAACGTTGTAGGCGCCTTTTCTTGTGGCGTGGAGGGTATCCGGGCGCAGTATCTGGCCGTAGGCGGCCACCACGAGGGCGTCGAAGGCGGAAAGTTCGTCGCTAAGTTCGGATATGTGGGCCGGTTGTTCGAGGGGGAGGTCGTTCTGGCGGGCGAGTTCGGCGACGGGGGTCCTTATCGTCTTGCGTCCGCGGCCTCTGCGGGGGTCGGGCTGTGAGATCACCAGCCCGACCTTGTGGGGTGAGGAGATCAGGGCGTGCAGGATGGTCGCGGCGAAGTCAGGGGTACCCGCGAACGCTACCTTCAAGGGCGTGTGATCAGCTCTGCTGGGCGAGCAGGCGCTCGCGCCACTCGCGCATGGCGACCTTGCGCGACTGCCTGTCCGTGCGGTCCAGGATCAGGACGCCGTCGAGGTGGTCGACCTCGTGCTGCAAAACCCTGGCTAGCATCTCCGAAGCTTCTATACGCACCGGCTCGCCCAAGGCGTCCTGGCCCGAGACGGTGACTCCGGTCGCGCGTTCCACGTCGACCTGTATCCCCGGAATCGAGAGGCAGCCCTCCGGTCCCCGTTCCGTTGTCTCGCTTTTGCCGGATAAAACGGGGTTGACGATCACGTAGTCCTCGTCCTCCACGGAGGCGACGAGCACGCGCTTGAGGCGTCCGACCTGGTTGGCCGCGAGGCCGACGCCCTCGTTCTCGCGCATCGTGGCTAGCATGTCCCCGGTGAGCCTCGCGAGCGACTCGTCGAAGGTCTCTACCGGCGCGGCCCGGGTCTTGAGCACAGGGTCTCCGAACGTCCTGATGTCGAGCGCCATTATCTATACCTCCTCGAGATCCAACTCGACCCGAACCGTTAGCCCGTGTGTCCTCGCCGCCGCCCTTGCGGCCCCCGCCGCCACGCGGGCCACGGCTGACCGACCGCGGGAGCGGAGCAAAACCCGCCACGTGCTACGCTCTCCGGCGCGCCTGAGAGGTACGGGGGAAGACATCTCGACTTCCGGTCCCAGCGCCGGCCGCAACCGGGATTCTACCGCACCCAGGACCGCCGATTTGGAACCCCCGAAGGTCAGCGAGGCGACGTGCCCGAAGGGCGGGTAGGCGAGGGAGCGCAACCGTGGGAGCTCGGCTTCCGCGAACGCCTCGTAGTCACCGCGCACCCCTGCCCGCAGGGCGTAGTGCTCGGGGAGGCGCGTCTGGACGAGGAGCAGACCGCGGGCAGATTCCGCGGCGCGGTAGAACAACCTGAACGACCTCTCCACGGTGCCGACGCCGCTCGCCCCGAGAAAAGCGTCGGCGTCGGGTAGGATCACCGCGTCCCACCCTCCATCCAGGATTCGGGGAGCCGTTCCGACAACCACGGAAGCGTCCGTGTGCTCCCGCTCGTCGGCGGTGATCAGGCCGACCCGCGTCCCAAGAACCTCCGAGAGCTCGTCGCGCATCCGCTCGACGCCGAGGCCCGTCGGCCTGACGCGCTCGGAAGCGCACACCGAGCAGGGGCCCAGCTTCTCCCTGTAGTTGCAGCGGGTGCAGACGAGGGGTCCGCTCTTCTCGTGCAAGATCAGCGGCAGGTCGCAGTTCGGGCAGAGCTTCATCGTGCCACAGTGGTTGCAGGAGACCGTGGAGGCGTAACCCAGCCGCCTGAGCACGAGGCCGGTCCTTCCCCCCTTCTCCGTGCACCGGCGGCAGGCTTCGATCAGGGTCGAGCTGAGCGCCGCGCCCGAACCCCGCATGTCCACGATCCGCACAACAGGCCACCGCCCCGGCCGGCTCGCGGGAAGCTCCCGTACGCGTTCGCGCCTGCGGACCTCAGCGGCGTACAGCTTGAGCGAAGGAAAAGGTGAGAGAAAGAATACCGCGGCCCCGTCCAGGCGGGCACGCTCCAGCGCCACGTCCCTGGCGTGCACGGGGAGACCCTCGTGGCCCGGCTCGGCCCTATGCGAGTCGTTCGGTTCGTCAACCACACAGATCGAACC
>DATDKB010000222.1:0-16576 GCA_036520255.1 Rubrobacter sp.
AGCGGTGGCAGGACTCGAACCTGCGACACGCGGATTATGATTCCGCTGCTCTAACCGACTGAGCTACACCGCCACGCCTATGTCGTAGACCGATTATACCCCGGTCCCAGAGCCCCCGAGCGGACTTGAACCGCTGACCCCCTCCTTACCATGGAGGTGCTCTACCGGCTGAGCTACAGGGGCACATTCCTTTCATGGGGGCGGGAGGATTCGAACCTCCGTAGGCGAAGCCGGCAGATTTACAGTCTGCTCCCTTTGGCCGCTCGGGCACACCCCCGGCCACACCTCCGCAGCACTCTGCAGAGCGCCCGACTATGGTAGCAAACGCCACCGACTTTTCAACGGACCACGAAAGGGCTAAAGACCAGAGCCCGGGAAGGGATTCGAACCCCCGACCGGCCGCTTACAAGGCGGCTGCTCTACCTCTGAGCTACCCGGGCGGGCCGCCGCAGGCGACGCGCCGCACGCTGGCTACGCTGCGCCAGCTTGTCAGCACGCTTCGGACCTTCGATCCTCGCTTTCAGTTGAAAGCCTCGCAAACCCGGCTCGCCGGCACGCACCTCACACTCCAGAGAGTGTAACAGCGCAAACCCCACACCGATATCGCCACTATTCTCTTGCTGAAAGCGGAGCCCGTAGGCCTGAGCGTGCTAAGCGCCGCCATCGGCGGCGCTTCGGCGTATCTCTTCTAGCTTGCGCAAGGTTTCTAACGATAGCCGGTCTGCGACGCGGGACTTTCGCGGAACGTTGGGGCTTCTCGTCACAGCCGGCAGCTCGTCCAGGAGGTTCGCGAACTCGCGCGGGGTGGCGCGGGTCGAGCCGCGGGCGAGGGCGGTGCGTTGCAGGGCGAAGTCGGCGGTGTAAACGGTGGCTGTGTCTTCGAGGGTGGAGAGGAGGCGTTCTATAACGTCGTCCGCGGACTCTCCAGGGGCGCTGTAGATGATGCGCACGGCTCCGCCGGCTCGTCGCTCGGTACGCTCGAGCCCAGGACCACGGTGCGCGTCAAAGACGATGATGAGGGGTCTTCCCGTCCACCCTGCCGCCTTGAGTGCGTCGTTTAGGAGGAGCTCTCGCGCAGCGTCGAGGCTTTCCGACTCCCTGTAGCGGTCGAGGGCGCCGATCACGTTGTATCCGTCCAGGATCAGGGCCACCCGCGTTGCCTCCGCGTCTCGTAGAGCAATACCGCCGCCGCGACGGAGATGTTGAGAGATCCGACGCTACCGAGCATGGGGATGGAGACTTCCCCGTCGCACGCCTCGCGCACGAGCCGCCTCACGCCGCGTCCCTCACTGCCGAACACGAGCCCCACGGGCCCCGCGAGGTCGAGGTTGGTGTAGGGTGTCCCGCCACCCTCAGCGACGTACACCCAGAGACTTGCCTCTTTCATCCTGTCTACGGCCCGCTTGAGGTTGGTCTCCCTCGCGACACGCATGTGCTCGCTCGCACCCGCGCTCGCCTTGACCGCCGCCGCGGTTACGCTCGCGGCGCGGTCCTTGGGGACTACGACCCCGCTCGCCCCCGCGCCGTCCGCGGCCCGCAGGACGGCCCCGAGGTTTCTCGGGTCGGTGACGCTGTCGAGCACGAGAACCAGCGGCTCTGGTGAAGAGAGGATCTCCTCCAACCCCGAATACGGGTAAGGCTCGACGCGGGCCACCACGCCCTGGTGGACTCCGCCCCTAGCCAGCTCGTCGACCCGCTGACGGGAGACGCGCCTCACCCTAACGTCTCGTATGCCTGTGGCTTTCGCGACCTCATCCTCCCCGACCGCGTCGAGGACCTCGAAGATTTTTCGTCGCCTGCTCTTCAGCGCCTCGACCACGGGCCTTATGCCGTAGATGATCTCCTGCTTCAATTAGCTGCGACGGAGGATGGGGCCTTCGGACGTGTCTTCTGCGGACCACCCTTCGGCGTAAAGTTCGTCGCGTAGCCTGTCGGCGGTCGCCCAGTCTTTTTCGCGCCTTGCGTTCTCCCTGGCGGCCACCCGTTTCAGAACCTCCTCACCCGGCACCTCGGAGTACCGGATGTGGACGCCTTCCACCTCGGTGGCCAGTTCGCGCGCCAGGTCGAAGCCGAAGATCGTCATAACTTTGTCCATGGCTTCGGCGAGAGAACCGAACTCGGTAGCGGCCTCGGGGCGGGCCGAGATCTCACGTCCAGCCCGGCCTGCGACCTCGAAGAGGGCCGCTATAGCCTCCGGCGAGTTCAGGTCGTCTCGCATCGCCGCATCGAACCGCTCCGTGAGATCCGCAGCGAGACCATCGGAGAGTTCCGAGGACGAGGTGCCATCGCTGAGCTTTTTGTACAGGTTCTGGAGTCGTTCGAAAGAGCGGCGCTTCTCTTCTAGAATCTCTTCCGAATACTCGATGGGCTGAGAGTAGTGACTCTGCAGTAGCCACATCCGAATGGCGTTCCTACCGTGCAACTCGACAGCCCTCTCGACTTCTAGGACGTTGCCGACGGACTTGGCCATCTTGTCGGAGCCCCCGATCGTCACCATCCCGTGGTGCGCCCACGCCCGGGCGAAAGTACGGTCGGGGTGGGCGGCTGCGCTCTGGGCGAGCTCGTTCTCGTGGTGCGGGAAACGTATGTCCGTGCCGCCGCCGTGAATGTCCGCGCCCTCTGGCAGGTGTTTGCTCACCATCGCGGAGCACTCGATGTGCCAGCCAGGGCGTCCCGCGCCCCAGGGACTCTCCCAGGAAGGCTCTCCCGGCTTGGAGGCTTTCCAGAGAGCGAAGTCGAGCGAGCTCCTCTTGAAGCCCGTCTGGCCCTTCTCAGTCTCGCGCATCTCCTCGGGACGCTGGTGGCTCAGGGCGCCGTAAGGTGGAAAGCTCCCTACGGCGTAGTACACGTCGCCGTTGGCGTCTTCCGGGGCGTAGGCGTGGTCTTTCTCTATGAGCTCTTCGATCAGGGAGATCATCTCGGGTATGTGCTCCGTGGCCCGCGGCTCTACGTCGGGCATCCCTATGCCCAGAACTTGCAACAGTTCGTGGAAGGAGTCCGTGTAACGGCGCACTATTTCCTGCCAGGAAACGTTCTCCTCGTTGGCTTTGCTTATGATCTTGTCTTCTATATCCGTGATGTTCTGGACGAACGTCACGTCGTAGCCCCGGCTCCTCAGGTACCTGACGACCACGTCCCAGAACAGGGGCGCCCGCGCGTTGCCGATGTGGATGTGGTCATAGACGGTAGGGCCGCAGACGTAGAGCCCGACCCTACCGTTCTCGCCGACCTCGACCGTCCTCCCGCTCAGGCTGTCCCTCACGCGTACGCTCATAACCCTAGTCTAGCCTCTCCCGCCCGAACTATCCGCCCCCGCGCCTCATCCGCGCCAAGCACCGCGAACAGGTAGGCCATCTCGGGTCCCCTGTTTTTGCCGGTGAGGGCGAGCCGCAGGGGATGGAGAAGGTCACGAGTCTTGATCTCCCGCTCCTTCGCCCAGGCGCGCAAGCTTTTCACGAAGCCTCGCGCCTCTTCCACATCACCGAACTTACGTCCTTCCAGCTCGGCGGCGACGTGCGCGAAGACCTCATCGCTGGAATCGGACAATTCCTCAACGAATGCGGAAGGGTCCACGGGACCCGTGATCTCGCGCAGCAGGCGAGGCGCCTCGGAGAGCGTTCTCATTTCTTCCCTCATTGCCTCGACCGACGCGCGTTCGCGTCCGCGTGGCAGCGGCTCATCCAGGAAAGGTTCGAGGCGTCGCTGAAGCTCTCCTGCGGGCAGGCGCCTGATGTGGCTGGCGTTGAAGAACAGCAGGCGATCCGGATCGAAGGTCGCGGGACTCGAGCCGAGGCGTGAGGGATCGAAGTCGCGCGCTATCTCATCGAGGCCCGAGTACTCCTCCTTCCCTTCGGGATGGTTCCAGCCGAGAAGCGCAAGGTAGTTCACCAGCGCTTCCGGCAGATACCCTTCCTCGCGGTAGTCGGCGATGCTCGCGGCGCCGTGGCGCTTGCTCAATTTCTTCCCGTCGGGACCGAGGATGACGCCCAGGTGGATGAACCGGGGCTCCTCAGCGCCCAAAGCCCTGTAGAGTAGGCTCTGGCGGGCGGTGTTCGAGAGGTGTTCTTCGCCCCGGATCACGTGCGTTATCCCCATGTCCGCGTCGTCGACGACCACGGCGAAGTTATACGAAGGGTTGCCGTCGGACTTCAGGATCACGAAGTCCTCCACCCCCCCGAACGTCACCCCTTTACGTAGCCCATCCACAAAGCTGCCGCTGCGCTCCGGCGGACGGAAATACAACGCCCGCCGGCCCGCCTTATCCGTGCTCTCGTACGTAAGCCCAGAATCTACCAGTCGCTTGACGGCCCGCTCGTAGACCTGCCCGCGCTCGCTCTGGCGGTAGGGACCTTCGTTGAAAGATAATCCGAGCCACTCGAGGTCTTCTAGCTGTGCCTGCTCGAACTCTGCTTTGCTCCTCTCCCTGTCTGTATCCTCGATACGAAAGACTAAATCTCCTTCTTGGTGCCTGACGAAGAGGTAGTTGAAGAGCGCGGTGCGGGCTCCGCCGATGTGGAGCAGACCCGTCGGGCTCGGGGCGAAGCGGACCCTGACCCCGCTCAACGGCGTTCCAGCAGGCACACGGCCTGGGCGGCTATGCCCTCGCCGCGGCCCGTGAAGCCGAGGCGCTCGGACGTGGTACCGCGTACGCCGACGCGGGACGCGTCTACTCCCAGCGCGTCGGCAAGGTTTGCCCGCATGGCTTCTCTGTGGTCCCGAATCTTGGGCCGCTCACAAATGACGACGGCATCCACGTTGGAAACCTCCCACGATGGTCCGACGAGAGCGCGAACCTCGCGCAGCAAAACTATCGAGTCGGCGTCTCTGTAGCACTCGTCGGTGTCGGGGAAGTAGTGGCCGATGTCTTCGAGGCCGGCGGCCCCTAGGAGGGCGTCGGTCACGGCGTGGGCCAGCACGTCGGCGTCTGAATGTCCGAGGAGACCCCTGGCGAAGAGAACCTCTACACCACCAAGAACGAGCCTGCGGCCGTCTTCTGGCGCGGCAAAAGCGTGAACGTCGACGCCGAGACCGACGCGCATCATGGCCACACCTCGTGGCTGGCGCCCTCGCGTGCGGCGAGTATGGCCTCTGCAAAAACCAGGTCCTCCGGGGAGGTCAGCTTGATGTTGGACTGCTCACCGGCGACGACCTCGACCCGGCCACCGTCCCGCTCGACCAGGGAGGCATCGTCCGTGGCGGCGTGCAAGTGCTCTTCCGGCAGGTCGTGTAGACGGCGCAGCAGGCCGAGGCGGAAGGCCTGTGGAGTCTGGATCGCCCACAGGTTCGTCCTGTCGAGGGTATCGGAAACGGTGCCGTCCCTGGCGACCTTGATCGTGTCCGAAACCGCGACCCCTGGGACGACGCCGTCTGGCCCGTCAGGTTCGATTGCCGCTTCCACGACGCGCCTGATCAAATCGGGCGTGACGAGGCAACGAGACCCGTCGTGCACCAGTACGATGGTCTCAGGATCCTCCTCACAGAGCAGGAGGCCATTCCTGGTCGAGAAGGTGCGGAACTCGCCCGGTTCGGCGCAGGTGACGTACTTGCTTACGCCAGCTCGTCGTGCGAGGTCTTCGATCTTGGTCCCATCTCCGACAGTGTAGATCCTGGCTACTTCGGAACACTCCTCGAAGGCCCGCAGGGTGTACTGGAGGGCTGGCACGCCGAGGAGCTCGATGAACTGCTTGGGGCGGCCCATCCGGCGGCCCGTCCCGCCGGCGAGAACGAGCGCGATCGCTGTTCCCTCGTTTTCTATCTCGGGCCGTCCTCCGGGGCGTCCATGTGCCTAGGAGACCTCGCCCGTCGTCTCCAGGCTACGCTGGCGTTCGAGGCCGCGATGGATGGCGCGGGCACGGGCCTGGCCGACCCCCTCTACCTCATCGAGCTCTTTCTCCGTCGCCTCGAGCAGCTCTTTCAGGGAGCCGAACTCCCTGATCAGGCTCTCGGCCACCCGTCGCGGCAGACGCGGTACGCGCTCGAGCTGACGGTATCCCCTTGGCTTGATGAAGAAGTCTTCCAGTGGACCCGCCGGACTGTAGCCGAGGGCGCGGGTGATCTCGACAGCATCCGAGAGCTGCTCCGCGGAGAAGGTGGCGAGGTTTCCCCTGACAGAACCGTAGTCCGCCTCTTCGGCGACGTAGTCTTTCAGCAGGGCCTCGTACTGCTCGGGGACGCCGTGGAAGGCCTGCTCGAGCTGCATGTCGATCAGGCGTCCCTCGCTGCCCAGCTCCCTCACGTACGCCTCTATCTCCTCAGCGATCCTGACCGAGTACTCGAAGGTAACGACGGCGTTCACGACCTCCCTGAGCGTCACCGCCCCGTCGTACTCGTGCACGGTCAACCCCCTGGCCTCCTCACGCAGCCTCAGGGTGAACTTCTCGAGCGTGGCGATAGCCGAGTTGCCCTTCGACAGGACCACCCCGATATCCTCAAGGACGTGCAACCCGTAAGAACCCTGGTACAGGCTCACGACCCTCCTGCGCTCGGAAACGGCTATGACGAGGCTGCCGGTCTGCTGCGCGGTGCGATCGGCGGCCAGGTGGCGCATCCCCGTTTCGTCCGACTCGTAGCTCGGGTCGGGGCTCAGGTGGGCGTTCGCGTAGTGGATAGTCGAAATGTTTCTTGAAACCACGATCGCGCCGTCCATCTTGGCCAGCTCATAGAGGCGCATGGGCTCGAACTCAAGCTCGACCCTCATCCCACCCGAGATGATGCCGAGTCTTTCAAGCTTCTCGGGGTTGTCGACAACGATAAGGGCCCCGTTCTGCGCTCTTATGATGTTCTCTATGGCCGCCCTAAGGTCGGTGCCAGGGGCCACGAGATCGAGGGCCCGGGTCAATTGCGCGGGTAGCTTTCGCCTGGGAGGGCTCAAAGCAGGGCCACCGCCACGGCTTCCTCCAACGTACTCACCTCAACCACTTCCGCTCCCCTGCTGGCCCTGCCGTTGATCTGCTCTGGGCCATCGTTCGTCCCCTCCGGCCTGATTATACGGGCGAAGCCCATCTTGGACATCTCGGAGGTCCTGCGCGGCGCCCCGGAGACGTACCGCACGTCCCCCGTCAGCCCGACCTCACCAAAGCACGCCGTACCCTTCCCAACGGGCTTGTCCCGCATCGCGGAAGCGATGGCGAGCGCCACCCCGAGGTCGGCCGCGGGCTCCTCGACCCGCACTCCCCCCGTCACGTTCACGTACACGTCCTGGTCCTGCAACGCAAGCCCAGCCCTGCGGCTGAGGACCGCGCACAGCATGTTGACCCTGCCCGTGTCGACCCCGTTGGCTATACGCCGCGGGTTGGCGAGCGGGCTTGGTGCAACGAGGCTTTCTATCTCGACCAGCATCGGCCGTGTTCCCTCCAGAAGACAAACCGTCACCACCCCCGGCGGCACGTCCTCCTCCCTCTTCGAGAGAAAAAACGCCGATGGGTCCTCGACCTCGACCATCCCACGACCCGTCATCTCGAAGACCCCAACCTCGTTGGTCGACCCGAAGCGGTTCTTGAGCGCTCGCAGAACGCGAAAAGACTGGAACCTGTCGCCCTCGAACTGCAAAACGGTGTCCACCATGTGCTCGAGCACGCGCGGGCCCGCGATGGAGCCTTCCTTAGTGACGTGCCCGACGAGGATCATGGCTATCCCCTCGCTCTTGGCGAGCCGCATCAGCCTCGCCGCGCACTCGCGCACCTGGCCGACGCCGCCCGGCGCCCCGGAGAGCTCCGGCGAGTAGAGCGTCTGGATCGAATCAACCACCACGGCCGTCGGCCGTTCCTCCAATATCGTCGCCTCGATGACGTCCACGTCCGTCTCCGAGAGCACCCTGAAGCCCCGCCCCTCGACCCCGAGCCTGCGCGCGCTCAACGCAACCTGCCGCGGCGACTCCTCGCCGGAAACCATGAGGCATCCTTCACCCAGATGCCCCATCACCTGCAAAAGGAGCGTGCTCTTGCCAACGCCCGGTTCTCCCCCGACAAGGACCATGGAACCAGGTACGATCCCACCGCCCAGCACTCGGTTCAGCTCCCCGACCCCGGCGTCCATCCTGCCCCCGCCCTCGACAACGGGTACCTCGCTCAAGGCGAGCGTCTTTCCCGCGGCCCTCGACTTCTGCCGCGTCGCCCGCTCGGCGAAACCGACAACCTTCTTCGCCTCACGCACCTCCTCCACGAAGGTGCTCCATTCACCGCAGTCGGGGCAGCGCCCGAGCCACTTCGGTGCCTGATGCCCGCAACTCGAACAAACGTATAGGATCTTCGTAGCCACGCTCCGATTGTACTGGATCGGCAAGAAAGTACAGCAAACAAAGCGTCAAGCGCCCTTTCACCGCCACTTGCTATCGCGACGGATGGGTTAGACCTTATTTAACTTCACGCTCGACTCAAAGGTAGAGAGGGAGTACGCGATCCCGAATCTTTCCATGCAGCCGTAGCACGACCCTGGGGCTCGTCGTTCGGGCGCGACCACTTCCCAACACCCCTCGGCAAGGCGGCCGCTCTGGCAGAGTCGATCATTCGGCGACATCCGTCTATCGACGGTAGTATGAGAACGGCGATGTAAACCGCGCGTACCTTCTCGAAGCCTTCGGATACGAGCTTGAAGTCGAGCAACAGGATCCGGAAGACTTCGCCGTAAGTATAGCCGTGGAGGACATGGACACCATAGACTTGCCCTCTGGGTCGAGAGCCACAGCCGCTGGACCTAGACCCGCGGGGAAGAGAAGGGCCGGGGCGCCATAGACGCCCCGGCCCTCGTATTACCCTTTGAATTCTCCTTACTCGGATTCGACCTTGACTATTTCCTTCGGCTGGGTGACCTTGATATCCACTATCGACTCTTCCTCGTTTATGTCCTCGGAAGCTTTGTCGTTTGGCTCTATGATCACCTTGGCGCCGTTGGGGATCTCGCCGCGCAGGATCATCTCGCTCATGGGGTCTTCGATCATGCGTTGCAGCGTACGGCGCAACGGCCTCGCGCCGAACGCAGGGTCGTAGCCTTCTTCAGCGAGCTTGTCCAGGGCCTCGTTGGTGAACTCTATCGTCACGTCGCGCTCGACGAGCTGCTGGCGGAGGCGCTTTATCTGGATCTCGATGATGTGGCGCATGTCCTCGCGCTCGAGCTTGTGGAAGACGATGATCTCGTCGATCCTGTTGAGCAGCTCGGGACGGAAGATCTTGCGCAGCTCGCTCGTGACACGGCCCTTCATCTCCTTGTAGGAGAGACCAGCGTCGTCAGAGCCGAAGCCCAGCGACTTGGTCTTGTTGATCGTCTGCGCCCCGACGTTTGAGGTCATGATGAGGACCACGTTCTTGAAGTCCACGGTCCTGCCCTGCGCGTCGGTGAGCTGCCCGTCCTCCAATATCTGCAACATGATGTTGAAGACATCAGGGTGGGCCTTCTCGATCTCATCGAAGAGGACGACGCTGTAGGGACGACGCCTGACCTGCTCCGTAAGCTGTCCACCCTCGTCGTAGCCGACGTAGCCGGGAGGCGAACCGACCAGACGCGAGACTGTGTGGCGCTCCATGTACTCGGACATGTCGAGACGGATCATGGCGTCCTGATTACCGAACAGGTACTCAGCCAAAGTCCTCGCGAGCTCGGTCTTACCGACGCCCGTAGGCCCGAGGAAAACGAACGAGCCAGAAGGTCTGTTCGGATCCTTGATGCCGGCGAAAGTACGCCTTATCGAGCGAGAGACGGCCTTTATGGCCTCGTTCTGCCCGACGATGCGCCCGTGCAGGGCGTCCTCCATCTGCAGGAGACGCGCGGACTCTTCCTCGGTCATCTTCTTGACCGGGATGCCGGTCCACATGGAGACGATCTCGGCGATCTCGTTCTCACCGATGGAGACGCGCTTCTCCTCAATCTTACCCTCTCGCCAGGCTTTCTCGAGCTCACGCCGCTGGGCGACGAGCTTGCGCTCGGAGTCGCGGAAGCGCGCGGCCTTCTCGAACTCCTGACCATCGATGGCTGCTTCCTTCTCGGTCCGGACCGCAGCGAGTTCCTCGTCTATCTCCTTGTAGTAGGGCGGCGAGGACATAGTCTTTATCCTCATCTTGGATGCCGCCTCGTCGACGAGGTCGATGGCCTTATCGGGCAGGAAGCGGTCCGCGATGTAGCGGTCGCCGAGCTGCGAGGCGGCCTTCAGGGCCTCGTCCGTGATGTCGATGTTGTGGTGCGCCTCATACTTCTCGCGCAAGCCCTTAAGGATCAGCTCCGTCTCCTCGACCGAGGGCTCGCCGACCTGAATGGTCTGGAAGCGCCGCTCCAGCGCCTTGTCCTTCTCGACGTACTTGCGGTACTCGTCGATCGTCGTAGCGCCGATGACCTGGATCTCACCTCGCGCAAGCGCCGGCTTGAGGATGGAAGCGGCGTCGATTGCACCTTCGGCGGCGCCTGCTCCGACGAGGTTATGGATCTCGTCGATAAACAGGATGATGTCGCCGTGGTCGGTGATCTCCTTCATTATCTTTTTCAGGCGCTCCTCGAACTCGCCCCTGTACTTGGAGCCAGCCACCAAAGCACCGAGGTCGAGCGTGTAGACCTCTTTGTCGCCGAGGATCTCGGGCACCTTGCCCTCCGCGATCTCCTCCGCGAGCCCCTCGACGATGGCGGTCTTGCCAACGCCCGGCTCGCCTATGATTACCGGGTTGTTCTTGGTGCGCCGGACGAGGATCTGCATGATCCTCGCTATCTCCTGGTTTCTACCGATGACGGGATCTAGCTTGTCCTCTTCGGCGTAAGCCGTGAGGTTCCTGCCGTACTGGTCGAGCTGGCGAGTCTTGGGCCGCTTGGCCTCGACCCCACGCCCGCTTCCGGCCTCGCCGCTACCACCCCGGCTGCGGCTGCGGCCACCACCGAGCCTCCTGACGACCTCCCGCCTCACCTTGTCCGGGTCGACGTCGAGGTTGGAGAGCACGCGGGCCGCGACGCCCTCGCTCTCCCGAACCAGCCCGAGCAGGATGTGCTCGGTGCCTATGTAGTTGTGTCCGAGTTGCAAGGCCTCCCTGAGCGCCAGCTCCAGGACCTTCTTCGAGCGCGGCGTGAACGGCGCCTGGGCGCCAGTGCCTTCCTCGCCGTAGCCGACGATGCTCTCGACCTGCTCGCGCACCTCATCGAGGTTCACGTTAAGCGAGTAGAGAGCTTGCGCGGCGACGCCTTCGTCTTCGCGCAGGAGGCCGAGGAGCAGGTGCTCCGTGCCTATGTAGTTGTGGTTGAAATGACGGGCCTCGTCCTGCGCGAGCACCACGACCTTGCGGGCCCGCTCCGTGAAACGTTCGAACATTAGCGGGAGCCTCCTCCGCTCCGAGGGTCCTTCACGGCATCGGGGGTCATAACGGTCCTTACCTGTATACGACGGTCAAAGATCGACGGATTACACATCTGCAAAAATCTGCCTTCCAAAACGAACTGCGCCACTTTGATATATATACCTCTCTAACGCGTGCCGGCTAACCTGAAGTATACAACCTTAGACCCGTATTTCGGTATCCTTCATGAGCTTTACGCTCTGAGCGCTACGCCTCGAGTATCGCCGGACACCATCTTTTCTGTGTAGCGCCCCTTATAAAGTACCTCCCTGGCGCCTAAGGTTCGGTGTCCGGTCTTACACGGAGAACCTTTGTGTTACCTGGTCCGGGGTCAACCCCGCGATGAAAGGACCCGCCTTGGGCCCGCTCGTCTTGCCGAGCAAAACCTTGTATACGGCGGCGAAAGCCCTCTTCGGCTTGAGCCCTCTCCCGATGGCGGTCGTATAGAGTACGTCCTGCACGGCCTCTCCGTCCATCTCGGGCCTGAGCTTCTCAGAGATCTCGCGCAGGTATGCGCGCTGCTCCTCGTCGAGCCCCGCTGCAGCCTCCCTCGACTCCCCCGGACCTAGCAGCCCGAGCCGCATCGAGTCCGGCGCCCACTCCGCCGCCCACTTGCGGGCGTAGCTGAGGTCTCGCGCCAGCTTGTCCGTATCCTCCGCCACCTCCCCGTACCCGCCGCGGTGCAGCATCTCGGCGGCAGCGTCCGAGTCTTTGCCGACGGTCTGGGCGACGGTGACGAGGTGTGTGAAGGGTACGTACGACTCGCCGGTCTCCGCACGGTACTCGTCCATAAAACGCGGGAAGCCGGCTTCAAGGTCGATGTCGAAGCGACGGGCCGGGTCGCGGCCGAGGATGATACGCCGCACGGCGTCGGGGGGCATTATCTTCAGGAGGTCCAGCGGCAGCAGCACTATGCCCCGGGAGCTGCTCATGTCCCCGCGGCCCTTGAGACCGATCCACTCGTACTCGAAGCGTCCAGGCACCGGGTAGTGGAAGACCTCGCGGGACATCCTGTCTGCGGTATCGGTCGAGCCCCCGCGGCTGGTGTGGTCCTTGCCGAAAGGCTCGAAGGTAACGCCCAACGCCTTCCATCGGGCCGCGAGCTCGACCCGCCAGCCCAGCTTGCCTTCACCCTTCGCGTAGCTCGCCGCCTCCTCGAAGCCGTCTTCGTCCGCGAACACGACGCTGGCCTGCTCCGGCAGATGCTCCAGGACGCGCATCCCGGTCAGCTTCCCTGAGGTGGCGCGGGGCAGGAAAGGCGACCAGTGCTCGGGCATCTTCCGATTCGTCACTTCCTGCAGGATCTCACGCAACTCGTCCGTGTGCTCGATGGACTCGCGGGTTACCTCAGTGTAGGCGCCCTGCTCGTAGAGCTCATGCGAGCGGATGACCTCTACGACCATCTCCATCTCCCGGAGCGCCTCCTCGAACGGCGCGAGGAAATGCTCGGAGTAGGAAACGTGGCAGCCTTCGGGGTCCGGCACTTGCGAGAGGCTGTGGCCGATGTATTCCTCATAGCTCTCTGGGATGTCGGGCGCGATCTTGCGCAGCGGGTCGATCGTGTCGGCGTGGAAGATAAAACGGACCTCTTCGCCGAGCGCCCTCAACGCGTTGGCAACGGCCTCGGCAACCAGAACCTCGCGCAGGTTACCGGCGTGGATGTTCCCCGAGACGCTGATGCCGCTCACGACCACGTGAGGCCCCGCGCCGAGAGAATCGGCGACCCTCTCGGCCCATGCGGGTATGGGGATGCCGGTCGAATTACCGGTCTCGTTCATGCGATGCTCCAGTTGGGTTTGGTGGTCGAAAAAGAGAAGCGGTTCGGGTGACCTAGCTGGCCGCCTCGACGTTCACGATCTCGTACTCCGTCGCGCCGCGGGGGGTGGATACGGTTACCTTCTCCCCCACCTTCTTCTTCAGCACAGCCCGGCCAACCGGGGAGGCGTGGCTGAGCTTCCCGCTCGTCGGGTCGGACTCGTTGGCGCCGACGATCCGGAACTTCCGCTCCTGACCTTTCCCGACGACCCTGAGCGTCACGGTGGTACCCAGATCCACCGCGTCGACCGCGGCCTCGGAGGGGTCCACCACCCTCACGTTACGTACCCTGCGCTGCAGCTCGCCGATACGACGCTCCAACAAGCCCTGCTCGTTCTTGGCGTCGTCGTACTCGGAGTTCTCCGAGATGTCCCCGAACTCTCGGGCCTGACGGATGCGATCTGCGACCTCCCTGCGTCGCACTTCTGTCAGGTATGAAAGTTCCTTCTGAAGCTTCTCCAACCCCTCAGGGGTAACAAGCTCCTGGTTCTTGTCCGTCATAAGCCGCGAGATTATAAGGGCGAGCGCAAAGGCTGTCAACGGGGAAACGCTGAGCGTTGCAGCACCTTTCGGCCTGCGGCCTACGCTTGTCAGCATTTCAGCATCTCAGCCAGAGCGTAAGTAGCGCCGCGTGCCGACAGCGATTAACCCGTTTAGCCCGTGGAAAGATCTGTACGAAGATGCCCTATCGCGGTAGTTAGCCGGCTAACTATCTGCAAAGTAAGCTGAAATGCGGTCCGGCTGAAGTGCTCAGGGATAGATGTTCTCAAGCGTTCATCTCGTAAAGTGACAGGAGGCCCTTCAGGGTGAGATCCGGGTCGAACTCGTCTATCTCGCGGCAGTAGGGGACGATCACGCCGGCAGGGCCTCCGGTCGCGACGACCTTGATGTCGTCTTCGGCGAGTTCGTCGCGGGAACGTCGGATCAGGGCGTCGATGGCGCCGGCGTAGCCGTAGATAAAGCCGCTGCGGATGGAGTCTGGGGTGTTGGTGGCTATCACCCTCGGTGGCTCTTCTTCGAGGTCCACGCTTGGGAGCTTGGCCGTTCTCTCGACTAGCGCCTCCAGGGAGACGTAGAGGCCGGTGAGGATTGCACCTCCGAGATAGCAACCTTCGCCGTTGACGGCCTCGACGGTCGTGGCAGTCCCGATGTCGACGATGATGGCGGGGAAGCCGTAGTGTTTTCCGGCCGCTACGGCGTTGACGATCCTATCTGCCCCGACGGCCTCGGGATCATCGTAGCGGTTGTCGAGGCCGGTCTCTATCTCCGCTGTCACGCCGTAAAAGGGAACACCGAGGTTCCCGGAGGCGAGGTTGCGGTAGGAGCGCGTGAGGGCTGGCACTACGCTGGATACTATCACCGCGCTGATCCCGTCGAGGCGCAGACCATCGAGCGCGAGGAGACCGACTAGGAAGACGGCGAGCTCGTCCGCCGTGCGGTTCGCGTCGCTCGCGACCCGCCACTGTCCCAGCAGCTCCTCCCCGTCGAAGAGCCCGAGAACCGTCTGCGTGTTCCCGACATCCACAGCCATCAACAAAGTTCCTCAGCCTCCCCGAACATCCGTATTCTTCCGCCTGCCGCCCGCGCCAGCAGATCCCTGACGGTTCCGCGCTCCGGAATATACAGATCCGCGTTAAGATCCGCGAGCGCCCTGAGGTTGAACGCACGCGTCACCCCAGTATGTGGCAAGGTAAGATCCGGCACCGCCAGGACCTCCCCTCCGAAGAGGAGCACATCTATGTCCAGGGTGCGCGCGGTTTTCTCACCCTTCCTCTCACGACCGAGCGCCGCCTCGACGCCCTGGCAGTAGCGGAGGAGTTCTATCGCCGGAATGCCGCACTCCAGCTCGACCACGCAGTTCAGGTAGTCTGGCTGCTCTTCCTTGACCTCGATCGGCACTGTCTCGTAGACCATCGAAGCGCCGACGACCCTCGTGCGGGGTCCCCTGCCGAGGGCGTTAGTCGCTACTTGAAGGTGGGCCAATCTGTCGCCCAGGTTGCTGCCGAGGCTCAAGAAAGCACGCGTCACAGGCGGGAGGCGTGCAGTACGGCATCGGCGACGGCGAGCGCCTCGCAGTTGGCGCGCACGTCATGGACCCGTAAGAGGGTCACGCCCTTCTCGTAGGCGAGCACGGTGGTGGCCACGGTGCCGAAAACGCGCTCTCCTGCATCCTCTGCGCCGGTGATCTTTCCAATGAACGTCTTCCGCGACGCCCCGACGAGGACGGGGAATCCGAGGTCGACTATAACCTCCAGGTTGCGGAGCAGCGCCAGGTTGTGGTTGAGGTTCTTGCCAAATCCGATGCCGGGGTCCACGATGATGTTCTCCTGACTGACACCGGCCGCGATGGCATGTTCGGCCTTCGAACCTAGAAAGGCTTTGACCTCGCCTACCACGTCCTCGTAGTGAGGTTCCATCTGCATGGTCTTCGGCTCGCCTTGCATGTGCATCAGGATCACGGGGCATCGCGCGTCTGCCACGACCGAAGCCATACAGGGATCGCCGCGAAGCGCCGTGACGTCGTTGACGATTCGCGCGCCGGCTCCGAGGGCCGCGGCGGCCGTTTTGGAGCGGTAGGTGTCTACGGAGATCACGGCTTCTGGTCGGGAAGCGAGTATCCGTTCGATCACGGGCACAACGCGCCGGACCTCCTCTTCCTGCGAGACCGGGTCTGAGCCGGGTCGGGTGGATTCTCCCCCGACGTCTATGATGCCGGCCCCCTCATCGAGTATGGTGGCGGCGTGCACGGCCGCGGCTTCGGGGTCAAGGAAGTCGCCGCCGTCGGAGAAGGAGTCTGGGGTGACGTTGAGGATGCCGACGACGACGGGGCCGGGACTCCATGGTCGGGTCCCGGCCCCTGGGGTGTCGCTAGCCGCCCTTGTGCGGCCCACGTCTAGTCCTGGTAGCTGCCCCTGTAGCGGCCGTCGGAGTCGGGGACGGCGCCGTTGGGCGAGACGTTGTCCACGGCGTACTCCTCGATCAAGCGCTTCAGGTGCTTGGCGTCGACCGTTTCGTACTCGATTAGCTCGGAGGAGAGCTTGTTCAAGAGGTCCCGGTTCCTGACCAGCAGGTCTTCCGCGGTGTCGTAGGACTCGTCGACGATACGCCGGATCTCCTTGTCTATCTGGAAGGCGATCTCGTCCGAGTAATCGGGCTGGTTGTTGAAGTCGCGGCCCATGAAGACCTGGCCCTGCTGGTGCCCGAGCGCCATCGGACCGAGCTTCTCGCTCATGCCGAAGCGGGTCACCATCTGCCTCGCGGTCTGGGTCACACGCTCCAGGTCGTTGGAGGCGCCGGTTGTGATCTCGTCGAAGACGACCCTCTCCGCTGCGCGACCACCGAGCATCATCGCGAGCTGCGCCATGAGCTGGCCCCGGCTCATCATGAACCTATCTTCGGTCGGAAGGCTCATCGTCACGCCGAGGGCCTGCCCACGGGGGATTATGGTGATCTTATGC